>NC_007633.1:600000-900000 GCF_000012765.1 Mycoplasma capricolum subsp. capricolum ATCC 27343 | reverse complement strand
AATAAGAATTCAACATTAGGTTGAGATTTTAATTTAGCAACTTTATTAGCATCAGCTCTAAAAACATCTCTTCTAACAATCAAATAAACTTTATCAACTAATTGAGATAAATACATAGCCTCTTGAACTGCTGAATAACCCCCACCAACTACTGCAACTGGTTTGTTTTTATAAAAAGCTCCATCACAAACTGCACAATAACTAACACCTTTACCATACAGTTTATCTTCACCTTTAATCCCTAATTTATTTTCTTGAGTTCCTGTTGCTAAAATTACTGAATAAGCTTTTTTAGTTTCACCATTTGCTAAACTTACTTCAAAAATGTTATCAGAATTTTTAAAAATACTATCTACTGCAACAAACTCAACACTTGCATTTAAACTTAAAGCTTGAAGATACATTTTAGAAGCTAAATCTGGTCCTTGAATTGTCTCAAAACCAGGATAGTTTTCAATTAAATCAGTTTTAATAAGCTTTCCACCTGGAGCAGATTGTTCATAAATAACGGTTTTTAACCCAGCTCTTGCAGTATAAATTGCACTAGTTAAACCAGCAGGACCACTACCAACTACAATAACATCATAAATTTCATTAGTAAGACTTTTCATACAACCACCCTATCTGTCTTCATTTATATGGAGAAATAAATTGTGTTAATAATATTATAAAGATTCCACTTAGTAAAATTGCACTTAAAATTACAAAATTAATTACCCTATGATTTTGAATAAATAATTCATGATTTTGTCTAAAGGTTTCTAAAATAATTCTAATAATTAAATATCCTAAAACATAACAACCAGTTAAAACACCACTTCTAATTATTTTAAATTGATTTGGATTATTTAGTTTTTCAATTTCTTTACTAAAAATATTTACATTAAAAAATAAATTTCAAAATCCATATTTTTGATAATAATTATTTTTACTAATCATTAATAATTCATTATTTTTTTTAATTTCTTCTTTTTTCAGATTAATAATTTTTTGATATTCTAATGAGTTTTTATTTAAATTATTTAACTTAAACCTATATTTTTTATTAATTAAATCTAATTGATGTTTGCAATTAGATTTAATATTTTGAAAATTCAATCTATCTTTGTTTTTAATCTTGTTAAATTCTTCTATTTTACTTTCTAATTGACTAACTTTTTTAAGATCAGGTTCATAATAATAAAATGCTTTATTTCATACTTGATAAAATGAAAGTTTTAAAACAACAGTTTGTTTATTTTCAATATCAATTGTTATTTTTTTATATTTAATTGGAACAATACTATTAAAGTTAATAATTTTTTCTTCACTTAAGTATTTATATTGTTTATTAAATCAACCAGGATAAGCTTTAGGACACAATTCTCAAGGTTGAGGATGATTAATTCATCTAGTTAAATTATTAATAATAAACATAACAATTAATCATAAAAACAAATTAGCTATTGATTCATATAAAAATAAAGGTTGATGATAAGTGATCTTTTGATTTAAAACATCTTTAATTGTTTGATTGTTATTATTAACAAAATTTTGTACTTCAGATCAAGTATTTGAATTAAAATCTCACCAATTGTAATGATTAACTAGTAGATCTGTTGGATTATTTAAATGATGAAACTCAACAAAATTAGGAAAATAAAATAAGTTATTTCTAATAGATTCAGGCAATCAGTACAAACTATTATAATCAACTATTTGTCCTAAAATTTCATGATTATAAAAATTACCTCATCTTCCAATTACTTGTCCTAATAAAATATTTGGAATAATACAATCAGCATAAACTCATAAAGAAATCATTGTAGTTTTTGAACGTTTTAAAAATCAAGCTATTCCTGCTAGAATTCCAAATAATAAAGAACCAAATAAAGACATTCCTGGTTCTCAGAAAAAAAAGATTTTATATCAAGTATTTGAATATTGATAAAATGGTAAAAAAACTTTTCCAAAAATAGTAGCACCCAATATTCCAAACGGAACAATTATAAAAATAGAAATTTCAAATTCTTTTAAAGGTATAGCTTTTAATTTTAAGCAAATAATACTAGCTATAATTACGCTTGAAATTCCTAAAAACATAAAAATTGGATAAGCTGGAATTAATTGAAAAAATGATCTAGCTAAAGATGGATCTCCATGTTGTTTTATTCATTCAAGATAAGTAGTTGACATTTTATTCTTTCTATTTTTTAGAGCTTAAAAATTCTTTTGTTCTTTTATGAATTACATCAAAAACATTTTCAAATTGTTTTGATTTATTAATTTTAAATTGAGCAACAGCTGATTCAATAATATTAACTAAACTTCTTCCAGCACTAACTGGAATTTGAATATGTTCTATTTCAACACCAAGAATTTTAAATTTACTTCAATCATTTCCTAATCGATCACTATTATCAATGTTTTGTTCTTTATATTCAACTAGTTCAACAACTAATTCAACAGGGCTTTCATTCATAATTACTTGATATCCATTTGATTTAACAATATCAAAAATTCCAATTCCTCTAATTTCAATTAAATTTTTTAAAATTGGATGTACTCTTCCAATAATTTTATTTGACTTGTTAGTTAGAATGATACGATCATCACCAATAAATAAATGATTATGTTTAATTAAATCTAAACATAATTCTGATTTTCCTATTCCAGATTTACCTTTAATTAAAACTCCAGTTCCAAATATATTCATTAAAGCAGCATGTTCTTCAGCAGTTGGTGAAAAATAAATATCATAAATATCTTGAATTTTTTGAACTAATTGTATTGTAATTGGATAATCACTTCTTAATAAAGGAAAGTCTAGCTTTTTTGCAACCTTAATTAAAGTTTCATCTTTAAATTTATTAGTAATTATTAAAACAGGAATTCCACATTTCATTAATTGAGTATATTTTTTAATTTTAGTTTTTTCATCAAATTGCAACATATACCCACTTTCTTTAGTAGACATTAAAGTTGCTCGTCATTCACTTTGATCTTTAAAAGGTTTAAAATAGTCAGCTAATTCTAAACCAGCTCTATTAATCCCATAACTTTTAATTTCTGTATTTAGTTTATCTTGGCCTGAAAGAATTTCAAATTTTAGATTATCAGTAAGATCTTTTATGGTAAATTTTTCCATACAACTCCTTTTGAACGCTACTATAATTTTACTATATTAATGTTTAAACATAAAAAAAGCGCTAATTAGCGCTTTTTGTATTAGAATATCACAGCATCATTTCTTAAAATTCATTGTTTATTTTTTGAGTTTAAATCTTTTTTTACTAGAATATAAATTACTCTAATAGAAGTATAAGTTAATAGTGGATATAATACTAATTCTATTGGATAAACTATAAATTTAGTTAGACTATAAGCAACAGCCAAACTAGGTCCTCCAACTGTTGCAAAACTAATTGGATGCACTACAAAGATTACTAAAAATAACCCAATTGCATATGATCAAACCATTAGTCACACTCAGTGTTTATTATTTTTAAAAATAAATACTAGTGAACCTAAAAATCCTAGCATTGATTTTGCAAAAACAAATCCAATATGTCATTGAGCAGCACCAACAATCATAGTTCCAATCAAATCAGTTGCAATTCCTGCTAAAATTCCAGCAAGTGGTCCAAAAACCATCCCAATTAAAAAGTTAACAAAATAACCTAAAGTAATTCTTGTACCTAGAATTTGTAAAAAATTTCTATTAACTACATATGATAAAATAACACTTAATGCTACTAAAGTACCTATTATAGTAATATTTTTAATAGTAAAAGTTTTTAATTTAAAACCTTCCATTCATAACCCTAAAACTCACATGCTAATTAGTAAAACAGCAAATATAGCAGTAGTTATTCAATAAACTGAAAGACTGTTAAATTCCATTTTAACACCTTCTTTTTATATTAATATTTAATTATTTTTTAAAAAAGTATACACAAGTGGTATAAAGTATAAACTCCCACATATAATTATATTTTTTGAATTATTCTTTAAAAAAATTTTTCAATCTTTTATTTTATTTTTGTGATTTATATGTTTAATTGATCAAGATTTAATATAATCAAATTCACAAATATAAACCTCTTTAAAGTTCTTATCTAATAGTTCTAAAGATTTTAGATATTCTTTTGTAGTAATACTTGCATATAAAACTATAAATTCTTTATCTAATGATTTAACTGATTGGATTAGTTTTTTTATTCCATCAACATTATGAGCTCCATCAATAATAATTTGATTTGGAAAAGTTTGTAATGTTGTAAATCTACCTAAAGGTGGTTCAAGTTCAAAAATATCTAGATCAAAAATATCTAGTTCTTCTAATACTTTTTTAACTAATCCTTTATTTGCTTGTTGATAAATAATTTGATCTTCATATAGATCTGTATAAATTAGTTCTACATTTTTATTAATTAATTGTTCATTAATTTTATCTTTGTACTTTAAATTATCATAACTTATAAAAAGCTTAGTATTTGGTTTTGCTATATTAATTTTATTATAAATAATTTCATCAATACTATTTCCTAAAATATCCATATGATCATATGAAATAGAAGTACACAAACTAAATAATTGGTTAGTTAAAAAACTAGTGGTGTCTTTTATTCCACCAATTCCAGCTTCACAAACTACAATATCAACTTTTTGATCTTTAAAATATAAGATCATAATTAAAGTTCAAATCTCAAAAAAAAGTAATTGATATTTTTTAATTAAATAATCAATTTTATGTAAATAACTTTTTAAATCATTATCACTAATTGGTGTGTTATTAATTTGAATTCTTTCATTTTGATATAAAAAAGCTGGAGAAATAAACAACCCTACTTTTTGATATTTTTTTAATAAACCTTTTGATAGATAAAATGATGTAGATCCTTTACCATTAGTTCCAACTACATTTATAACTTTTAAAAATTCTTCTGGATGATTTAATTCATCTAAGACTTTATCAAAAACAACTTCTTTATTTAATCTTTGATTTATAGGAAATAATTCTTGATCAACACTAATCATTAATTATGTAATCTTTTAAGTATTTAGCTGTATAAGAAGTTGGATGATTAATTATTTGTTCTGGAGTTCCAGTTACTACAACTTGACCACCATACTCTCCACCATCAGGACCAAGATCAATAATATGATCTGAAACTTTAATAAAGTCTAGATTATGTTCAATACATAAAACTGTATTTCCTAAATCAACTAATTTATTTAAAACACCAATTAATCTTTTAACATCATCAACGTGTAAACCAGTTGTTGGTTCATCTAATAAAAACATAGTATTTCCAGTTTGTTTTTTTAATAAGTAAGTAGATAATTTAATTCTTTGAGATTCTCCACCACTTAAAGTTGTAGCGTTTTGCCCTAGTTTAATATAACCTAAACCAACTTCTAAAATAGTTTCTAACTTTTGTTTAATTTGAGGTATATTTTCAAAAAAGACATAAGCTTCACTAACACTCATATTTAAAACATCGGCAATTGATTTATTTTTATATTTAACTGTTAGAGTTTCATCATTATATCTTTTACCTTCACAAATTTCACAAACAACTTCAACACTTGGCATAAATTGCATAGAAATTGTAATTACTCCATCACCTTGACAGTGTTCACATCTACCACCATGAACATTAAATGAAAATCTACCTTTTTTATAACCTCTAATTTTTGCTTCTGGAAGATTAGTAAATAGATCTCTAATATCATCAAAAACTGAAGTATAAGTTGCTGGATTACTTCTTGGAGTTTTTCCAATTGGTTCTTGAGAAATATAAATAGCTTTATTAATATTTTCTATACCTTTAATTTCTTTAACTTTTCCAATTGGTAAATATTCTTTTGATAAATTATTATGAATTCCTTTATAAACAATATCTTCTAGTAAAGTTGATTTTCCAGATCCACTAACACCTGTAATAGTTATAAATTTATTTAAAGGAATAGTTACATTAATATTTTTTAAATTATTTTCACTAGCTCCAATAATTTCAATTTTTTTACCATTACCCCCGCGTCTAATTTTAGGAACTACTATACCTTCTTTTCTTGATAAATATCTACCAGTAATTGTATCTGATTTTAAAATATCTTGATATGTTCCACTAAAAGTAATTTCTCCACCATATTCTCCAGCTCTAGGGCCAATATCAACAATTCAATCACTACTTTTCATTGTGTCTTCATCATGTTCAACAACAATTAAAGTATTTCCTAGATCTCTTAAATGCTTTAAAGTTTTAATTAATTTATCATTATCTTTTTGATGTAATCCAATTGATGGTTCATCTAAAACATATAAAATTCCAGTTAATTGAGATCCAATTTGTTTAGCTAATCTAATTCTTTGAGATTCTCCACCACTTAAAGTTGTAGCTGTTCTTGATAGATTTAAATATCCTAATCCAACTTCATTTAAAAAGTTAGTTCTTGAAATAATTTCATCTAGAACTAATTTTGCAATCATAGCTTGAGTTGGAGTTAAATCAATGTTTAATAAAAAATCTAACTGTTCAGAAATACTCATATTAGTATAATCAAATATAGATTTTTCATTAATTTTTACAGATAAAGCAATGTCATTTAATCTACTTCCTTTACATTGTTTACATATTTTAGAAGACATAAATTTTGAATATCATTTTCTAGCTTCTTCTGATTTAGATTCAAAATATCTTCTCTTGATTAAAGCTGCATTACCCTCAATAAAATCATATTTTTCATATTTATTATTATTTTCAGTAACAATTTTAATATCAATTTCTCGATCACTTCCTCATAAAATTATATCTCTTTGTTTTTGAGTCAAATCTTTTAAAGGAGTGTTTAGATCAATATAGTAATAATCACATAAAATTCTAAATTTTTGTCATTCTATATTTTTTGTATGCATAAAATTTTTATAATAAACAACCCCACCTTGATTAATTGATAATTTTAAATCAGGAAGAATTAAATTTATATCTGGTTCTAAACTAACACCTAATCCATTACATAATTCGCAAGCACCAAGTGGAGCATTAAATGAAAATAATCTAGGTTCAAGTTCTGGAACTACAAAATCACAAACTTTACATGAAAAAGAAGTTGAAAATAATTTTTCTTGTTTATTAGAATTTGGAAATGCAATTTTAATTAAGTTATTTGAATATTTTAACCCCATTTCAACAGCTGTAAATATTCTTGAATTAATTTCATCATTATTATGATAAATAATTCTATCAACAACTATATCTATATTATGTCTTTGATTTTTTTCTAAATTAATTTGATCATCTAGCATTCTTAATTGATCATCAACAATAACTCTAATAAACCCATCATTTCTTAGTTTTTCTAAAATATCAATATGAGTTCCTTTTTTATCTCTAATTACTGGAGATAAAATGTGAATTTGTTCACCATCGCTAGTTGATTGTTTAATATTTTCAACAATTTCTTTAATACTTACTGCTTTAATTTGACCATGATTATTAATACAATAAGGCTGTCCAATTCTTGCATATAATAAACGTAAATAATCATAAATTTCAGTAACAGTTCCAACAGTTGATCTAGGATTGTGACTTGTGGTTTTTTGATCAATAGAAATTGCAGGAGATAAACCTTCAATAGAATCAACATCAGGCTTTTCATTACCACCTAAAAATTGTCTAGCATAAGCAGAAAGTGATTCGATATATCTTCTTCTTCCTTCTTGATAAATTGTTGAAAAAGCTAATGAAGACTTTCCAGACCCACTTAAGCCTGTAAAAACAATTAATTTATTTTTAGGAAGTTCTAAATCAATATTTTTTAAATTATGTTCTCTAGCACCTTTTATAATAATTTTATCTGTTGACATGTTTTCTCCTAATTTGTATTTTTTTCATTTTCTAATTCAATAATTGTATCTCTTAAAATTGCTGCTCTTTCAAAATCAAGTTCTTTTGCAGCTTGTAACATTTCTTGACGTAAAGTATCAATAGTTTGTTGAATGGTTTGAAGTTTTTGTTTTTTATCTTTTATTTTTTTAGCTTTAGCTAATGTTTTTTTAGTTTGTTCACTTAAAATAGATTCACTAATAGCTTTTGAAATAGTTTTTGGAGTAATATTGTGTTTTTTATTAAATTCTTCTTGGATTCTTCTTCTTCTATTAGTTTCTTTAATTGCTTCATCCATTGCCTGACTAACAGTATCAGCATACATAATAGCTTTACCATTAACATTTCTAGCAACACGACCAATAGTTTGAATTAAAGAACGGTAATTTCTTAAAAAACCTTGTTTATCTGCATCTAAAATACATACTAAACTAACTTCAGGTAGATCTAATCCTTCTCTTAATAAATTAACTCCAACAACAACATCATAAACTCCCTTTCTTAGATCATTTAAAATTTCACTACGTTCTAGAGTTTTTAATTCTGAGTGTAAATAAGCAACTTTAATGTTTTTTTCTTGTAAAAAAGCAGTTAAGTCTTCACTCATTCTAATAGTTAAAGTAGTAATAAATACACGTTCATTTTGTAATTTTCTTAAATGAATTTCATTAATAATGTCATCAATTTGATTGGTTGTTTTTCTTATTTCAATTTGTGGATCTAATAATCCAGTTGGACGAATAATTTGTTGAACTACTTGATGATTAACTAAATCTAGTTCATAATCTCCAGGTGTTGCTGAAGTATAAATTACTTGTTTAATTAAACTATTAAATTCATCAAAATTTAAAGGTCTGTTATCTAGAGCTGATGGTAGTCTAAAACCATATTCAACTAAAGTTAGTTTTCTTGATCTATCAGTATTATACATTCCTCTAATTTGAGGAAGTGTGATATGAGATTCATCAACTATAGTTATAAAATCATTATTAAAATAATCTAATAAAACATATGGTCTTTGACCTTTAGATCTAAAATCTAAATGCGAAGAATAATTTTCAATTCCACTACAAAAGCCAAATTCTTCAAGGGATTCAAGATCATATTTAGTTCTTTGTTCTAATCTTTGAGCTTCTAAAAGTTTGTTTTCTGATTGTAATTCAGCTAGCCTTTGAACTAATTCATTTCTAATATTATTACAAATTGTTTTTAATTTGTCTTGTGGAGTTATATATGATTGAGCAGGATGAATAGTAACGGTTGTAATATTGTCTAAAATAGAATTTGTAATTGTATTTAAAGTATGAATACTTTCTATTTCATCATCAAATAATGAAATTCTAAACATAATATTATTTACTCAACCAGGAACAATTTTAATAACATCACCTTTTGCTGAAAAGCTTCCTAATTGATTTTCAATATCATTTCTAGTATATCCAGATCTTACTAGTCAAGTTAATAATTCATTTCTTTTAATTTTTTGACCAACTTTTAATTCAATAAAAGCTGAAGAATACTCTAATGGATTTTGTAAAGCAAATAAAGCAGCAACACTAGCTACTACTATAGTATCATTTCTTGTTAATAAAGCATTACAAGCACTTAAACGCATCATATCTAATTCCATATTTTGTCTAGAATCTTTATCAATATATAAATCTTTTGAAGGAATATAAGCTTCTGGTTGGAAAAAATCAAAGTTTGAAACAAAATATTCAACTCTATTTTCTGGAAACATTTCTTTTAATTCATAATAAAGCTGCATTGCTAAAGTTTTATTATGTGCAATTACTAAAGCTTGTTTATTATGTTTTGCAATAATATTTGCAATTGTAAAAGTTTTTCCAGTACCTGTAGCTCCTAATAACACTTGGTGTTTTTTATTTTCTATAATTCCTTTATTTAATTTTTCTATAGCTTGATTTTGATCACCTGAAGGTTTATATTTAGTTACTAGTTTGTACTTATTATTTGCTATAAACATTACTTTCTCCCATAACAAAAACCCAGAAATTTCTTCTGGTTTTTAATATTATCTACCTTTTTATTTTATCACTATACTTACTTTTTATTTTAGGTATATCATTTTGATTAAATATTAAACTTATATTTTTAAAAGATTATAAAAAAATAAATTATTAATTTATAAAAATAAAAGTATTTGAATCTAAATTAAGAATTAAATATTTTAATTAAATTAAACAATTAATATTAAGTAAAATTAATATTTTTAATAGTTTAAAATATAACTATAGATAGAAGTGATTTTAATGTACTTTTTTTATTCTGAAGATATATTTTTATTAAATAATCAAATTAAAAAAACTATTAAAGAGTTACAACAAAAAGATCAATATGATGTTTTAAGTTTTTCTTTAATTGAAGATGATTTTAATACTATTTATGATAATGTTACTAATTTAAATTTTTTTAGTTCTAAATCAATTATTGTAATTAGTGATGCTTATTTTGTAACTGAAATAAAAACTAATTTTAATAAAAACTATAGTTTAAATAAACTAGAAATAATGTTAAAAAACTTTAATCCTAATAATGTAATTATTTTTACTTTAAATTCTAATAAATTTTCTAAAAAACTAAAAATAGCAAAGTACATTGAATCTAATTTTAATGTTAAATACTTATCATTATGAGATGAAAAACAAACTATTAAATATATAATCGACTATTTAAAGTCTAAAAATAAAATTATTGATATAAATTTAGCTAATCAAATATATAATTTATTACCAAATGATTTACAAATAATTACTAATGAAATTAATAAATTAGCTAATTTAAAATCTGAACTTAATATAGATATTATTAAAACTAATTTAAATAAGTATCATAATGAAGATATTTTCAAATTAGTTGATGCTTTTATTAATAATAATATTGATAACTTTATTAAACTTTATCATGATTATATTTTATTAAATGATGATATTATTGGTCTTATAAGTTTAATTGATACTAATTTAAGTTTTTATAGAGATGTAGTTATTTTAAAAAAACAATTTAAAAGTGAAGAACAAATTTCAACTATTTTAAAATCTCATATTTATAGAGTAAAATTAGCTGTTAAGAATTCTTATGATATTAACACATTAAATGATAAAATTAAGATAGTTTATAAAATTTATAAAGGAATTATTAATTGAAATATTAATAAAAAAACACTTGTTGAATATATGCTTATAAAAAACATGAAAGGATAAAAATGAAAGAATTGTATTTAAAATTGCTTAATTTAAGTTTAAATATTTTAAAAACAAATAAACTTAAATATTTTATTTTAAAAAATGAAGAGTTTAAGTTAAAGTATTTAAATTTAATTAATGATATTTTAACTTTAGAAACTAATCATAATCAAAGTTTAGATGATAAAGTATTTGCTAAAACTTTTGCAAAGGCTTTTATTTTAATTACAAAGCCAACTGCTAAACAACGTTTTGAAGTAAATGATGATATTACTATAGAACAAATTGAAAATAATTATAAACAATTAGTTTCATATATAGTTAAAGAATTTAAAGTTGTTAAAAGTAAATTAGTTAGTGAAAATGAACAAATTAGTGAAGAAATCATTAATCAAAATGCTATTTTAACTGATCAAATAATTAGTAGAATTGAAGCAAGATTATCAAAACAAGAACAATCAAAAGAACAAAAAACTAGTGAAAATTCTTCAAAAACAACAACTGTTGTAACTGAAACACAAACTCAACAAGAAGCTGAAAACAAACAAGATAAAACTAGTCAACAAACTGATTTTTTAAATTCTTTTAATCCTAATATGTTTTCTAATTTAAATAATGCAGATTTACCAGTTTTACCAAGTCAAGATCCAAGATTTTATCCTTATAAAGGTAAACCTAAATTTATGCCTTATTTAAAAATTGCTTTATGTGTTTTAGCAGTAATTTCAACAATTTTATTAGTTTCAAGTTTATTATTTTTATCATATACAACAATTGATATTAGTAGTAGTAATTATGCAAATATAATAGAGTCAAATAAAAATTGATCTGATCTTATAAAAGTTGGTGACAAAGAACTTTTAAAAGCTTGACCAATAGGTATTTCTCAAATAGTTTTAATGTTTAAAAGAGCGTTTGGACTACCTATTTTAATTTATATGATTCCAACTATTTTAATTTGTACTTATACTAAAAAAACTTTTTCTAGTCCTAGAGAAAAATATCGTATCCCTTTATTTCCTGTTATTTTCTTTATTATGTTTTTTATTGGTTTAACAGTTAATTTATATGAATTTACTTCACTTGAAAAATTTAAAGAAGCTTGAAAATTATTTTTAAGTGGAATGACAAGTAAAACTGATATTGATATTAATAAATTTTTTGAATTAGTTTTAAAAGATCATGCCTTAAAATTTCAATTAGGAAGTGCTTTAGTTATTAGCTCATTAATTGTTACTATTTTAACTTTGCTTTTAGCTATTGTTTTAATTTTTGTTAACCCTAAAATAGATAGACAAAAAATTGTAAAAGCTACACTAGAACATCAAAAAGCAGTAATGGCTATTATGCAAGGTCAAAAATATGAAATTGATCCTAGCTTATATGAAGAAGATGAAATTGAAATTAAACATCCTTCAAAATTAAAATCGTTCTTTTTAAAAGTTAAAAATAAAAAGAAAAAAGAAGATAATAAAGATACAAATAATTAATAAAAAATCCTAACTCAACATTAACTAATAAGTTAAATAAGAGTTAGGATTTTTATTTAATAGAAACTATAAATAATTTAAATAATTATTTTTTGTTTCTAGCTGCTAGTTGTCCAACTTTAGGTCAGTAGTCTTTATTTGTTCATTTTTCTGCCTTGTTATGATAAGCAGAATACACTTTCACGTTTTTAACGTCTCATTTTGAAATATCTTGGTTAAATTTTTCAGCTTCTAAAAATAGTGCTTCTATGTTATTTAAGCTTGAAGTTTTTCACATTGAAATATCTTGATCAAACTCTTTAGTTTGCATAAACATATTTCCCATATCTTCAACTTTTGAAACATCTCATTTATTTAAAGGTTTATTAAATTTTTCAGTTTCACGAAACATCGCTCTCATTTTCTTAACATTACCTACATTTCAATTGTTAAGATCTTGATTAAATTGTTTTGCTTGTAAAAACATTTGTGTCATATCTGTTACATTTGAAACATCTCATCCTGAGATATCTTGATTAAATACATGGTTCTTTGCAAACATCGTAGACATATTTTTTACATTTTTAGTTTTTTCATTTCAAGTTAGTGCTTTACCACCATTATTATATTTTTCAGATTTTGCAAACATTCTATTCATAGATTGACCATTGCTTACATCTCAGCCACTTAAATCTTGATTAAATGCCTTTGTTCCATAAAATGCGTAATCAAATATTCTAACGTTTGAAACATCCCATTTTGATAAATTTTGATTAAACTTGTGTGCTCCTTTAAACATCCCGTTTATTGATTCTAAATTAGAAGTATCTCATTTTGATAAGTCTTGATTAAATTCCTTAACCTCATTAAACATAGCTTTTGTTGAAGTAATTTCTTTTGGTAATTCTTTTGGAACTATTTCAATAGAAGTTGGCATGACAACAGCTCTTATATGCAATTTATTTTCATCGTGAATATCTTTATCTTCATAATATCCTATTTCAACAATTTCTTTTACATTATTTAATTCTGTATTTGATTTATCTGAAAAATCTTTTGCATCTGTAGTTTTTATTTCATTAGTTTTTGGATCCCTATATGTTGTTAATTTTTTACCTTCAACAACTTTACCAAAATCTAATGTAATATCATTTTTACCAACTTTAATATTAATTTTTTGATTATCTTGTTCTTTTACAGGTCTCTTTCTAGATTCCTCTTTATTAGATAAATCAATTAATTCTTTTTCTTTAACATTCAGTTTTTCTTTGATCATTTCAATAACCATTGAAAAATTCTTAGCACTAGTTATTTTATTTTTAAAATTATCATTTCAAATATTTTTTACTTTTTGAGCTAATTGAGTTTCACTAATTGTACTATCAGTTGTCTTACATGCAATTACACTAGCACTAACTGTAGCAATTAATGTCATTGAACCCAAAACTGTTAATAGTTTTTTCATTAAAAAGCCTTTCAAATTTAATTTTTATTGTTAACATTCACACATTCACACAACTAACCATTATATATATAGTGTCAAATAAAATGCAGTAAAATTAAAAAACAAATCTTAGTATTAAAGCGAGTATAAATAGTATAAGTTGTAATAAATACACCTTTATAATAATAAAAACTATTAATATATAGTTTTTTTTAATATAATTAAATAAGTATTATTTATGGCAACATGGCCAAGCGGCTAAGGCATGGGTCTGCAACACCCTGATCATCGGTTCGAATCCGATTGTTGCCTCCATTTGAAAAATAAAAATAGTCGTTAGACTATTTTTTTATTTTATTAAGTTATTAAAATATATAAAAAAATGAAAAGAAAATTTATCTTTATCTATATATTTGAAAAGTAATCCATAGTAAATTATTTTAAAATTATTTAATAAGAATATAGTTAGGAGGTAGTTAATATGATTGATGAGAATAAAATATTTGATAATCACATACATTTTAATGATGATTTAAAATACAAAGATGCTAATATAGAACAACTAATTAAAGAAGCACAAAAAGAACATGTTACTGCTTGGTTATGTTCTAGTTTTGATTTAACTTCTTCAAAAAAAGCTATTGAGTTTTCTAAACAATTTGAAAATGTTTTTGCAAGTATTGCTATTCATCCAAATGAAGTACAAAATTTTAACGATTCAGTATTTGATGAATTAGAACAACTAATTACAAATAAAAAAGTAGTTTGTGTTGGTGAAACTGGTTTGGATTATTTTTATTCAAAAGAAGATATTAAAAAACAAAAAGAGTTTTTTAAAAAACATATTGATTTAGCAATTAAATATAATAAAGTTTTACAAATGCATATTAGAGATCAAAAAGATCAATTTCAAGCTTATGATGATGTTATAGAAATTATAAGAGATTTAAATCAAGTCACAAAAGTCGTACATTGTTTTTCAGCTAATGATGTTTATGCTCAAAAGTTTTTAGATTTAGATTGTTATATTAACATTGGTGGAGCTGTTACTTTTAAAAATGCTAAAGATCTTCAAAAAGCAGTTAAAATTATTCCACTTGAAAAAATGTTATTAGAAACAGATGCTCCTTACTTAGCTCCTGATCCTTATAGAGGACAAGTGAACCATCCTAAATACATTTACTTAGCTGCTTTAAAAATAGCTGAATTAAAAAATATTGATGTTAAAGAAGTAATTAGAATTACAACTCAAAATAGTAAAAAAATTTTTAATTTAAATTAATATAGTTTTTAATTAGTATTTGTTAATTTATCACATATAAAATATGTCTAAAAATTTATTTAGATATACATTGTTATTAATATTTTATGTAGTACACTCTTTAAATAGATGAAGTGTACTTTTTTATTTAGTTAAATCTTTTTAATTAGTTAGAATGATTAATGACTTAAAAATTTTAATTTTTTACAAATTTTATTGGAATAAAGGCTAAATAATAATATAATGAATTTTTTAAGACTCTAATAATTTATTAGATATTTTAAAAATGTTCTTAAGGAGAAGTTATGAAAAACAACTATAAGTCATTAGTTATTGTAGGAAGTCAATGAGGAGATGAAGGTAAAGGAAAGATTACAGATTATTTTAGCCAAAAAGCAGATGCTGTTGTAAGATTTGCTGGTGGAGATAATGCTGGACATATGATTGAGTTTAATAATAAAAGACATAAAGTAACAATCATTCCATCAGGAGTATTTAACCCTAAAGTAAAAAATATTATTGGTAATGGAACAGTAATTAATTTAAAAAGTTTAGTTAATGAAATTAAAAGATTAAATGAATCAAATATTAGTACTGATAATGTTTATATTTCAGATAGAGCACATTTAATTTTTGATTGACATACTTTAATAGATCAATTACAAGAAGAAAATAGAAAAGAAAATAAAATAGGAACAACAAAAAGAGGAATAGGTCCTAGTTATGCTGATAAAGCAGCTAGATATGGAATTAGAATTTGTGATTTAAAAAGTCCAAATTTTAAAGAAATATTTAAAGAAAATTTAGATTATCATAATGAAATTATTACTAAAGTTTATAATCATAAACCTTTAGATTTTGATCAAATTTATAATGAGTTACTGACAAACTATCAATTAATTAAAAATAATATTATTGATTGTGGATATGAAGTTTCTAATTTAATTAATGAAAATAAATTTGTTTTATTTGAAGGGGCTCAAGGAGTTTTATTAGATATTGATCATGGTACTTATCCATTTGTAACTTCTTCAAATTGTTCAGCTAATAATGCTTCAATTGGAACTGGAATTCATGCAAAACAAATTCAAAAAGTGATAGGGATTGTTAAAGCATATAATACTAGAGTTGGTTCAGGAGCTATGCCAACAGAAATTAAAACTGAACTTGCTAATAAACTAAGAGAACGTGGAAGAGAATATGGTTCTAATACAGGAAAACCAAGAAGAATAGGTTGATTAGATTTAGTTGCTTTAAAATATGCAATTAGAGTTGGTGGAATTGATCAATTATTTTTAACTTTATTTGATGTATTAGATACAGAAGAAAAAATTAAAATTTGTACAGCTTATAAATTAGATAATCAAATTATTCATTCAATTCCAGCAAATGAAAATGATTTTAAAAGATGTGAACCTATTTATGAAGAATTAGACGGATGAAATGAAGATATTACTAAGATAACTTCTTTTGAACAATTACCAATTAATGCTCAAAATTATATTAAAAGAATTCAAGAAATTGTTAATGTTCCTTTCTTAGGATTTTCAGTAGGTCCTGATCGTAAACAAACAATTTTAATTAAAGGTGAATTTGATGATTAGTAGATATCAAATAAAAGAAATTAATCAAATTTGAAGTGATGAAAATAAATATAATACTTGATTAAAAGTTGAACAATTAGTTTGTCAAGCTTGAGCTAAATTAGGTTATATTAACAAACAAGACATTTTAAAAATTAATAATAATTTAAAAGTAGATTTAAATAGAATGTTAGAAATTGAACAAGAAACAAAACATGATGTTGTTGCTTTTACTAGAATGTTATCTGAACAATTAGATAGTGAAAGCAAATGAATTCATTTAGGTATAACATCAACTGACATTGTTGATACTGCTCAAAATTATTTAATTAAACAATCTAATCAAATTGTTGATAATGAATTAAAAAACATTTGTGATACATTAAAAGAATTAGCCTTTGAACATAAAAATACATTAATTATGGGAAGAACTCATGGAATGTATGGTGAACCTACTAGTTTAGGCTTAAAATTCGCTTTATGATTTGATGAATTTCAAAGACATATTAAACGTTTTAAGTTAGCCAAAAGTGATATTCAAGTAGTTAAAATTTCAGGATCAATGGGTAATTATGCTAATTTAGAACCAATAATAGAAGAATATGTAGCTAATAAGTTAGATATGAATGTTGATAGTTTATCAACTCAAGTTTGTCAAAGAGACAGACATATATTTTTAGTTGAAGTTTTAGCAAATATTGCATCAACTTTAGAAAAAATTTCAACTGAAATTAGATTATTACAAAGAAGTGATGTTAATGAACTTGCTGAAGGTTTTTTAAAAAACCAAAAAGGCAGTTCTTCAATGCCACATAAAAAAAATCCAATTTCTAGTGAAAATGTAGCTGGATTAAGTAGATATATTAAATCAATAGTAAATATTGTTTTAGAAAATAATAATTTATGACATGAAAGAGATATTTCTCACTCTTCAAATGAAAGAATTTATTTACCAGACATTTTTAATCTGATTGTTTATATACTAAAAAGAATGAATGAAACACTAACTAATTTAGTAATTAATCAATCTCAAATGCTTAATCATATTAAACAAGCAAAAAATATATATTTTTCTCAAAGAGTTTTAACATTCATTTTGTTAAATTATAAAAATGTAACAAGAGAAAAAATTTATGATTTAATTCAACAGATCACTTTTAAATGTTTTAAAGATCAATCTGATTTTAAAGATGAAGTATTAAAAAGTTCATTAACTGAATATGTTTCAATTCAACAATTAGAAGAACTTTTTGATGATCAATTCTTTTTAAGACATATAGATTATATTTTTAATAGAGTTTTTAATAATTAAATTTAATAAATAGGAGTAATAAATGTACGATTTAAAAAATGTAAAAAAAGTTTTATTTACTAAAGAACAAATCAATGAACGAATTAAACAAGTAGCTAAAGAAGTTAAAAAATATTATTTAGAACATCCACCAGTTAATGGTCCTTTAATAACAATTGGGTTATTAAAAGGTTGTGTTATTTTTAATACAGAATTTGTTTTAAATTTTGACTATCCTATTCAAATGGATTTTATGGCTGTTTCTTCATATAATGGAATGCAATCAACTGGAGCAATTAAAATTAAATTAGATACTAGTTTAGATTTAACTAATAGAGATGTTTTAATTGTTGAAGATATGGTTGATACTGGATTAACTTTAAGTAAAGTTAAAGAACATATTATATATAAAGGAGCTAATAGTGTTAAAGTAGTAACTTTAGTTGATAAAAAAGATTTTCATACTGTTGATTTTACTCCTGATTGAAACTGTTTTAATATTGATGATTATTATATTGTTGGTTATGGTTTTGACTGTAATGAAGATTATAGAAACTTACCTTATATTGGTTTATATCAACCAGATAATGATTAAAGATATTTAAATTTTAATAAAAAGGTTCTTGATTAATTTCAAGAACCTTTTTACTTTATATGTTAAATTATTACTGTTTTGAAATTAGCTGTATGAATATTTATAAGCTTTAAATTTTATAAATAAGTAAATATGTAATAAAGTTTTAGAAAATAGATTTATATATTTTTAACAAAAATAAATAAACTAAAATAGAATAGTTAATAAATTTATAATATTAAGAATAAATTCTTAGTCTTATACTCCTACTTACATTATTTATAAATTTTATAGGCATAGGTAGGTAAAAAATTTTGACAGTCTATGACTATTTTTTATTTAGAACACAAACAGCTAAAATTTAAGTTAAATAAATTTTATGTTAATACAAAAATAAATAAAATTAAAAAACCTGTTACTGAAATAATCAATAAATATAAAGACTAATTAAGACAATAAATAACTTATACAAGTTATACAGTAAAAATTATTTTACTAACTAAATTACTTAAATTTTTATGAAAATAATTGAAAATTATAAAAAATATTATATATTCCTAAACAAGGTTAAATTATTTGTTAAAAAATACTTGTACGCTTATTTCATTTTTTTAATTTATTATAAAAGATAGCGAATTAAGTGTTTTTAAAAGTTATTTTTATATTTTTAATTTATTAAGCACTACTTGTTATTGATAAAATACAAATGTAACACTATTTTTTATATAAGTTGTATACCTTATATACTTATGATCTTAAGATAGAAAGGAAATCTAAATTAATGAAGAAAAAATCATTAATAATTTTGTTGTCAACTTTAGGTGGTATTACTATGGCTGGAGTTGTTGGTGGAGTTGTTACTTATAAAATAGTAAATAAAGTTGATAAATCTAAACCTCCTGTTCTTGTAAAACAACTTAAAAAAGCAATCTATAATGATGACAAAACTGAATGTCTAGAAATAGGTTATTTTAAAAATTCACATGGAGAGATTCAAATAGAAAAATTTCCTGAAACAATTAATAAAGTTCCTAAAGAATTACCTAAACAAATCACTTCATTAAACCGAGCATTTCATCTTAATCTAAACTCTCAAATAACTAATCTTGATAACTGAAACACTTCAAATATTACAAATATGGAGTGAATGTTTACTGGAGCAGAAAATTTCAATCAGGATTTATCTAAATGAGATGTTTCAAAAGTAACAGATATGAATAGTATGTTTTCCTATGCTAAGAAATTTAATCAAGATATTTCAAAATGAAACACTTCAAAAGTAACTAATATGTCGTTTATGTTTGATGGGGCTAGTTCATTTAATCAAGATTTAAGTAAATGAGATACAAGAAATTTATCAAAAAATGTCCACACAGAAAATGGTGTAACCTACACAGGGTGAACTAATTTTAATAAAGATGCTCATCCAGAATTTAAAGGTGGTAAATTGCCAAAATTTTCTAAGTAATAAATTTTAAGGGTTCTAGGGTTTTGTTTATGATTTTTTTTAATAGTCTTTTATTATTTTTTCTATTTTTTAAAATATGGATTGTATTTTCTAAAAATTGTAAATATAATTAAATAGTTTATAATATATGAAATATATGAGGATTAAATAATTATGAAGAAATTATTTAATGTTTTGGGTATTAATTTTTTACTAGTCTTATCAGTTATTACAGCTATTTATTTAAAAAATGATAACAGCACAAGTATTATTCTAAAAAATGAAAGTGCAAATGAAAAAAACAAAAAAAGACTTGAAGAACTTGAAAAAGAACTTTTAGAAACAAAAGATTTATTAGATAAAGAATATACTTTTAATAGCAAATTACTAGAAGAAAACAAAAAACTTAAAGGTATGCTAGAAAATTATTTGAAAATAAAAGCAGAACTAGAAGAATTTAAAGAACTTTTAAATAACGAATATACTTCAAAAAATGAATTATTAAAATATAAGGCAGAAGCAGAAGAAAAACTAAAAAAATATGATGAATTATTAAGAATAATAGGCAAAGAAGATAAGTATTTTTCACATAATGATTCATCAAAAATTACCAATGTAATTAATGAGTCAAAAAATAAAATTGACTCTCATTCTTTAGATAAAACTCAAAAAATAGCAATTAGCATAGGTTCTGGTTTAACCTTGCTAGCAATTAGTATTTGTGGAACAGCTATTGGTTTGAATAAAAAATCTTTAAAAAAATAAAATAATAAAATTTAAAAGTTAAAAAAACGGCATAGCCGTTTTTTTATTATGTTTAAAAAACTATTTTTCTTAAGCTTATTAGTTTATAAACAAGATGTGTGATCAAACTTGAGTATAATATGCTAATTTTTATACCTTTTTAAGTGTTTAACTTTTTTATATAAAAATTAGTTAGTTATATTTTTATAACTATATTTTCTGTTAATAGTAATTGTTTTTGTAATAGACAAATTATATTTAGTAGTATTTTTTACTGAAATAAATTCGATGCTATAGGTATTATATTTTACTGATATATTAAACAAAAAATAAAATAATGAAAATGATTTAGTGTATTTAAATGACTATTTAAAAGATCAATCTGTTTTAGATATTTTATTTTAAGTTTTTAATTACTATTTTATAAATATTTTTATTAGCTAAGTGAAACTTGGTTTCATACTCTGTTGGAACATTATCTTTTAAAAGTTCTTGGTCATTGTATAAATCCAGAGTATTTGAAATTATTTCTCATTTATTAGTTAATTTTAATTGTTCTAATGTGAAGTTGTATAAAGAATCATTATCTGTTTTAAACTCTAAAAAACCATTTTTTATTAAAATATCAGAATAAATGTCTAAAAAACCTAAATATGTTAAACGCTTTTTATAATGTCTAGCTTTTGGTCAAGGATCTGAAAAATTTAAATAAATTCTACTAAAAGAATCAGTATAAAATATTTCTAATAAATTTTCTGCATATTTATTTAAGTATTTTATATTAGTCATTTTTTTAGAATTATTTTGAAATTCTTTTAAACTCTTTTTTAATCCAATTGCAGTAATTGTTGAAGATTTTTCCATACCAATATAATTTAAATTTGGATTTTTTAAGGCTAAAGTTGTTAAAAATTGACCTTTACCACAACCAATTTCTAAACAAGTTGGATTATTATTTAAAAAGATTTCATTTAAGTTTATTTTTTTATCATATTTAATTAAATAATATGTGTGTTGGTTTAAAAATTCATTAGTTCAAGCTTTTTTTCTTAATCTCATATTAAACAAGTAATCCTATTCCTAAAAATACACCAACACATAAAATATCAATAATTAGAGCAAATAATGGTAAAGAAACAGAAGAAGAATCTTTTCCTATTTTTTTAACAATTAGTGGTAGAAATAATGATAAAAGATTTGCAAATATAATACTTATAAATATTCCCGCTGATGATATTAAAATACTATTTCAAATATTAATATTAGTTAAATTAGCATTGTATTTAACTGCATAAATTAATATCATTTTCAAAAGATTAACAATAATTAAAACAAAAGCAATCATTAAAGAAACTACAAGTTCTTTTAATACAATAGTTTTTAAACTCTTTTTATTAATTTGTTCTAAACTAATTGCTCTTCTAATCATTACTAAAGTTTGATTTGCACAACAAATAATTACAGTTGATAAAATAATACTTAGTGGAATTAGCATAAACAATAGTTCTTCTTTTGTTTTTATAGTAGGTGTTCAATTATATTTTTGAAAAATTATCAACAATAAACTATTTGTAATAATAGTTAGTCCTAACATTAAAACTAATGATCAAATTCTTGAAATAAACATTTTAAAAATTGAAGTATCAAAATAATTAGTTTCATTTGTTCTTATTCCAGTATATTTTTGCATGTCTTCATTAGTTTCTTCAATTAAAACATCAATAATATCATCTGAAGTAATAATTCCAACTAAAACATTATTATTATCAACTACAGCTAAAGTACTAATATCATATTTTTTTAAAGCATTACTTGCATCTTCTTGAGATTGGTTTGAATTAATACTAATAACTTTAGTATTCATAATATTTTCAACTTTAGTATTCATATCGTTTAAAATTAAATCTTTTACTTCAATACTTCCTACTAATTGGTTTAACTTATTTACTACAAAAACATCATCAATTTCATCATAATCATCGTGATTTTTTTGTATTTCTTTAATAGTTTTAGAAACTGTAGTAGTTTGTTTAACAGATAAAAAATTAACACTCATAATACTTCCAGCAGTATCAATATCATATTTTAAAATGCTAGCAATTTCTTTTTTTTGTTCTTTTGAAGCGGCATTAAAGACTTTTTTAACAACTTCAACAGGCATATTTTCAACAGCATTAATAATATCATCTGTGTATAAATCATTAATTAATTGTTTGATTTTTGTTTGATTTAAATTAGTGAGTATATATTCTTTTAAATCAAAAGATAAATAATTAAAGATTTGACTAGCTTTATTTATTTCTAATTTTTTATATAGATTAAAAGCAATTTTTTCATCTAAATAATTTAAAATTTCACCAACATCAGCATATCTTAACTTTTTAATAATTTCTATACATTTATCAAACTCTTTATTATTATAAAACTCTAAAATTTCTTGTTCTTTATTTTCTAAATCCACCATTTTACTCCTTATTAATTAATAATAACAAAAAAATAAAATTATCTATTTTAAGTTATTAAGCTAAAAGAATTTATAATTAAGTTGTAATAAATAATTATACTTATTCTAGTAATTAAGTTCAATTTATTATAAAATAAATAACCTGGGGATGTCATGGATTTGACAGGATATCTTTAGTACATATAAGCAGTAGTGTTGTAGACTATAAATACTACTAGGTTTAAAAAAACGCAAATAAAAACGAAGAAACTTTTGAAATGCCAGCATTTATGATGAATAATGCATCAGCTGGAGCAAACTTTATGTTTGCTTAATAACTACTAGTTTAGTTATAGTATTTCACGAATTATAGATATTTTAAGCTTTATTTATAACCGTATTACCCAAGCTTAATAGAATATATGATTGCAATAAATATATTTGAAATCTAATTGCAAATGATATTTAACCTTTAGTTAATTTTAGTTAAATATTTTAATTAGAAAATTAACTAAACTGTAGAAAGTATGTATTAATATATCTTGGACGCGAGTTCGATTCTCGCCATCTCCACCATTAAGAAAAATAATCTGGCTTAGTTGACTAAGCCTTTTTTATTTTTTTTATTTATTAATAAAGATTAATGTTAATATAAAATAGTTAATATTTATTAAGGTTAGATTAAATATGAGTAAAAAATATAACAAAAAACAAATAATATTAAGTTCTTTATCTTTTAGTTCGCTAGCTGTTCTTCCTATTTTTGTAACTAGTTGCGGTTTATCTTTTAAAAATCATAATTTAACTAGTAATTCAAAAACATGACAAATTCCAACAATTCCAAATGCTAATAAAAAACGAACTATAAATTCTGAATCAAATTTAAATAATTTTAAAAATAATGAAATTTTAAATTCTTTAAATTTTTCTTCATCAACAAAAACATCTTTAAAAAAATTACATAATTTTTATCATAAACAATATATAGAAGAATTTAAAGAAAAGAACTTAACTAAAGATAAAGTACAAGAAATTATTTTTAATCATAATATTCCATCAAATTATTATTCTCACCCTAAATTTAAACTAGAAAGAAAATATATAACTTTAGATAAAGAAAATCAAGTTGAAAAATTAAAATTACTTGACTCTGAAAATAATCAAGAAATTCAAAATGTTACTTGATATCAAAGGCTAAGAATTCCAAATGACAAATTATTATCTGTAAATGAAAATGATGATAATTCACTGATTAATTTAAATTTTGATGGAACAATTTCAGCAAAAAAACATAAAAATAGTTCTGATGTTGATGTTGTTGAATTATGAGCTGAACATAAAGGTAGTTTGTATAAAATAGAAGTTACAATCGTTCCTATTCATGAAGTTAATATTCAAAAAGCAAAACTAGAAGCTAAAAAAATTGCCGATCAATGAAGAAATTTACCTACTTTAGAAAAAATCACTAAAGCATATGATTGAATGACAAAAGAAGTTAAATTTGACTATAACATATCTAATAGTTATGATAATCAATCTGCTTATTCAGCTTTAGTTAATAAAAGTACAGTATGTACAGGATATGCTAAAGGGTTTCAAATGTTAATGGATGAATTAGGAATATCATGTACTTTAATTACAAGTGATATTAGTCCGCGCGATCCTAATGGAGTAAAACATGTTTGAAATTTAGTTGAAATTGATGGCGAATGATATCATCTTGACACTACTTCTGATCGTATAGAAAACAATCAAAAACAAGAATATAGATTTTTCTTATTACATGATGATGACTTTACTAAAGATGATGTTTTTGTTAGAAAAACAAGAAATTTTGGTGAACGTTTTAGAAATTTAAAACTTTCTAATTTTGTAAAAAATAAAGAAGATATAGATACTTTAATTGATAGACACTTGAATGAATCTAAAAATTCTTATCCTAAAAAATTACAAGTTAAAACTCATCAAAATATGTATAATGAAATTTCAAAAGCAATACAAGAATCTGGTTTTCAAATACAAAATTTTCAATTTATTAGAGATGGTTCTGCTTATACTTCTTATAAAACAATAAACTACAATTTAAAAGAAGAAAAAACAATAGATATAAAAGAGATTAAAGTTGAAAAAATTGAAAAATATCAAAATAACAATAAGTCTAAAGCATTAGGTGATTATGCAATTAAAATAACTTTTAATCAAAAAGTTGATAATTTAAAAATAAAAAACTTTATGATTGAAAACGCATTAATAAAAGAAATTGAACAAGATAAAAACTCATACATTTTATATTTAGATCATTTTACAAATTTTAATAAAGTTAATGTTAAACTAACTGATATTAAAAAAAGAGGATTTAAATTTAATCTATCTGATAATTCAGTTGAATTTGAAGTTAAAAAATTTGATAAAAAACCTGAAGCAATAGTTAAAGCTGTTGGTGAAAATGAAGTTTTAATTTCTAATGTAAAATTAGGAATGCAATATAGAAATAATTTAAGTCAATGAATAGATATTAAAACAGAAAGTTTTATAGCAGAAAATATAGTTCTTGGCAGATTGCAGTTTAGATGAAAAGATAGTTTTGATAAATTTGCTTCTGATATACAAAATGTAGAAATCACTAAAGCAAATGATGTTTATAACATTGTAAAATTAGAAAAACCAAATACTATAATTGGTGTTGATAATACAATGGAATATCGTGTTATTAATAAAAACTCACAATGAGAAAGTATTATTAGTAATAAAATAGAAAACTTAAAATTAGGAACATATGAAATTAGAACTAAAGCTAATAATAACTCTTTAGCTTCTAATTCTCATCAAATAACTATAAATTAATAAAAGCTCTTAAAAAGAGCTTTTTTATATAATTAAAAATTTAACAAAAAAATCCTATTTATTAATAGGATTTTAAACATTATTTTTTATTTAACATCATCAGAAATAATTTCTCAAATTACTTCTTTTACTGGTTCTTTATCTAAAAGTTCATATGTTTCATGAACCATTTCTTTTCATTTTAAATTTACTTCTCTATTTGTATAAAGTGTCATGATTACATCACCAGTGTTAACATAATCACCATATTGTTTATCTAAATAGATTCCAGCAGCATGATCAATAGTATCAGTTTTTTTAAATCTACCAGCACCTAGCTCAATTAAAATCATCCCAAATTCTTCAGCTCTTTTATATCTAATAAAACCACTATTAACTGCTTTAATTTCTATTTTCTTTTTACATTTAAACACTTCATCATAATTTTCTAAAACACTTCAATCTCCACCTTGTGCTGTTACAAATTCTTTTAAGTAAGGTGCAGCTTGCTTTGATTGTAATCTTTTTAAAACATCTTGTTTTGCAGTTGCTAAGTCAGTAAAAATTTTAGCTTGTAATAAAGTAATTCCAACTAGTGTAGAAATTAATTCATTAAAATCTTTTGGACCTTTACCGTTTAATGTTTCTCAAGCTTCTTTAACTTCTATAGCGTTCCCAATAGCTCTTCCTAGTGGCTTATTCATATTTGTAAGAACTACTGCAACTTTTCTGTTGTATTGTTTTCCAACTTCAATCATACGATTTGCTAAATCTTTAGCATCTTCTATTGTTGTCATAAATGCACCATTACCAGTTTTTACATCTAGTATTAACCCATCATTTTCAACAATTAGTTTTTTACTCATAATTGAAGCAACAATTAAAGGCATTGAATCTATTGTTCCTGTTACATCTCTTAAAGCATAAATCTTTTTATCAGCTGGAACGATATTATCTGATTGAGCAATAAGGCTCATATTTGCTTTATTAATCACATCTACAAATTCATCATTTGTAACTTCTGATTTTCATCCAGGAAATGATTCTAACTTATCAACAGTTCCACCAGTTTTTCCTAAACCTCTTCCAGATAATTTACATACTTTAATTCCATAACTAGCAACTAGTGGAGCATAAACTAAACTAGTTTTATCTCCAACTCCTCCAGTTGAGTGCTTGTCTGCTTTAAAGCCACTAATTTTAGATAAATCGTATCTATCTCCAGATTCAATATAAGCTTTGGTTAAAAAAGCAGTTTCTCTAGCTGTCATATCTGTAAAATAAGTAGCCATACAAAAACTAGCCATTTGATAATCAGTAATTTCGTTTTTTGTATAACTATTAATTAGTCAAGAAATTTCTTCTTGAGTTAATTCAATATTATGCTTCTTTTTTTCTATAATATCTGTGAATGTAAACATTTATACACCAACTTTCTATTTATCTAACTCTATTATACTTTTAAAATTAATATTTTTATATTTGTTAAATTGGACATTAGTAGTATTGATTTTTAAAATAGTAAAATATTTGATAGGTGCTATAATAAACTATACACAAAAAATGACAATTAAAGGAGTAAAAAATGAGCTTTAATAAATTAGATAAAACTTATTTAAGTTGAGTTAATCATCCTAATTTAGATCCAGAATTAAAAGATCTATTAAATAAAGCAGATGATGATGAATTAAATGCCGCTTTTAATCTAGAATTAAAATTTGGTACAGCAGGAATTAGAGGAATTTTAGGAGCAGGACCTGGTAGATTTAATGTTTATACTATTAAAAAAGTAACTATTGCTTATGTTAAATTATTAAAAAGCAAATATATAGATCAATTAGATAAAGGCGTTGTTATTGGTCATGATAATAGACATAACTCTAAAAAGTTTGCTAAATTAGTTGCTGATATTTTAACAAGTTTTAACATTAAAGCCTATTTATTTAAAGATAATCAATTACAACCAACTCCAGTAGTTTCTTTTGCAACTAAACAATTAAATTGTATTGGTGGAATTGTAATTACTGCTTCTCATAATCCAGCTGAATATAATGGATATAAAATATATGATCCATATGGATGCCAATTAATGCCAAATGATACTGATTTAATTGCTAGTGAAATGAATAAAATTTCAAATATTTTAGATTGAACATTTCAAGCTAATGACAATTTATTACAAGAAGTTGATGAAATTGTAATTGATAAATATTTTGAAATGATTAAAAACTTGGAATTTTATAAAGATAATAAAACTAGCAAGTCTAATCTAAAAATTATTTATTCAGCAGTAAATGGAACTGGTAGTTTATATACTCCAATTGTTTTAAAACAATCAGGATATCAAATAATAGAAGTAAAAGAACATGCTTTTGAAGATGAAACTTTTAAAAATGTAATTAATCCTAATCCTGAATTTGATCCAGCATGAAAAATACCTTTAGAATATGCTAAAAAATATGATGCTGATATTATTATTTTAAATGATCCAGATGCTGATAGATTTGGTATGGCTGTTAAGCATAATAATGAATTTATTAGATTAAATGGTAATCAAACTGGAGCTATTTTAATTGATTGAAAACTAAGTAATTTAAAACGTTTAAATAAATTACCAAAAAATCCAGCTTTATATTCTAGTTTTGTAACAAGTGATCTTGGTGATAGAATTGCTAGTGAAACTTATAATACAACTATAATTAAAACTTTAACTGGATTTAAATGAATGGGTCAAGAAATTTTAAAAGAAGTAGATAATGGTTTAAACTTTGTGTTTGCTTATGAAGAAAGTTATGGATATGTAATTGATGATTCAACAAGAGATAAAGATGGAATTCAAGCATCAATTATTGCAGCTGAAGCTTGCTGATATTATAAAAATCAAAATATGACTTTAGTTGATTATTTAAATCAGTTATATGAAAAATATGGATACTACTTTACAACTACTTATAATTTAAACTTTAAACCTGAAGAAAAAGATTCAAAAATTGCTCCAATAATGAAATTATTAAGAAGTAATGGTATAAAAGAAATCAATAATTTAAAAGTTATTAAAACTGAAGATTATATTAATGGGTTATACAATATGCCTTCTGAAGACTTTTTAAAATTTTACTTAGAAGATAAATCTTGATTTGCAATTAGACCATCAGGAACTGAACCAAAGTTAAAAATTTATTTTGTAATAGTTGATAGTTCTCTACAAAAAGCAGAAAATAAAGCTGAAAAGATCTATAAAGAATTAAAAGCAATTTTAAATATTTAGAAAGTGAATTTATGGAAATTAAATTAAATAAATATATTGATCACACTTTATTAAAACCAGAAGCAACTAAACAAGATATTATTAATTTATGTAATCAAGCAATACAATATGATTTTGCTACAGTTTGTGTTAACACTTGTTGAACTAGTTTTTGTAAAGAATTATTAAAAAATAGTAATGTAGGTATTACAAATGTTGTTGGTTTTCCATTAGGTGCATGTTTAACTGAAGTTAAAGTTTTTGAAGTTAAAAAAGCAATTGAAAACGGTTGTGATGAAATTGATATGGTATTAAACATTGGTGCTTTAAAAGATAAAGATTATGATTTAGTTTTAAATGATATGAAAGAAGTTAAAAAAGCAGCTAATGATCATGTTGTTAAAGTTATTTTAGAAAACTGTTTATTAACACGTGAAGAAATTATTAAAGCTTGTGAATTAGCTGTTGAAGCAGGATTAGAATTTGTTAAAACTTCAACAGGATTTAACAAGTCAGGAGCTAATATTGAAGATATTAAATTAATGAGTAAAGTTGTTAAAAATAAAGCTCAAGTTAAAGCTGCTGGTGGAGTTAGAACTTATGATGATGCAATTGCAATGATAAATGCTGGAGCAAGTAGACTTGGAACTAGTGGATCTGTTGAAATAATGTTAAAACAAGAAAATAAAAGTAATTATTAATATAAAATAAGCCCCTTATTATTTGATTAAAAATCAAAAAAGGGGCTTTTATTATTGTAATTTTTTTAATTTATTTTCAGTTTATCATTAATTTCAACTTCTAGTTTTTTTAGTGTTTCAAATATTTGTTCTATTGATGGAACATATCCATAAAACATATTTTTCATATCAACATAATCTTTTTTGACTTGCTCTATTCTAAAATCATCTGGTATTAGTTTTAGATTTTTATTTTCTAAAACATCATCATAATTTGCTGATTTAGATCAATAAAATTTCTTTTTAAATTGAGTAGCATCTAAAAGTAAATCAATACCTTCAAGAGCTTTTTGTTTATAAATTGAATTATACAAACAATATAAATCATAATAATGTCTAGCATATCTAGTATTAAGTGGCTTTTCTTCAGACTTATTACATACAGAGTGTAAAATAAGTGTTTTTTCTCAAAAAGTTCTTTCAGGACTAATAGTTCTTATAGTTGAAGATTGTTTAAATACATCTGGAAATACATCAGAAATTAAGGGTTTGATTTCTACGTTTTCAGCAGGAGTTCACTTACCAAGAGATCCAATTTCTAATCTTATTTTGTCAAATAAGTAATTTGGGTCAAAAAGTTTAGGATATCTACACAAAACACTATTTGGATCATTTTGATCAATTCAAAATTCTAAATTAAATTTATTTAAGTCTTTATTTAATTCTTTTACAAATTTATCTCTTAAAAAAGTTACTACTTTTTCATTTAATTCTAAATTAAATTTATTTTGACTACTTTTTGTTCTTTCGATATATGGTTCATTCTGATAACCAAAGAGTCTTCAATCTAAAATTAGATCAATATCTTCTGAAAATCTTTCAATTAACTTAAAACATTTAGAAAGAGAAGTTCCTCCTTTAAAAGTAAATGACATTGATCATTTACTTTGATTAAAAATATAGTCTAATAAAAAACTGACTCAATAATCTTTTTCAACAACTTCTTCAGATAAACCTTTTTTATTAGCTGCATTAGTTATTAATATTCTTAATTCAGAATCATTTTTTACATAAAATTTATTCATTTTATTCCTTACAAATTTTCTTTATATATTCATAAATTCATGCAATAGTATTTTTTGCTTCTTTTAATAAGTTTTGTTTTTCAGTATCAGATAATTGGTTTTGAATTTTATTAATATCTTTTTGATTTAGTTCATTTTTACCAATTTCTTTAATAGCTTGGATAACAATTTTTGTTTTTAAAGACATATTTGAAATTTCTTTGTTATTAACTTTTTTAAATTCTATTTCCCTTTTTTGTATCTTATAAGTTTTATTTTTTCCATTTGATACGTAAATCATTTTTGCTGGAACTTGAGTTGATAAACCTAATATATTAAGACATGCAATCCCAAAAGGAGCTATTTCTCAATTATATTTTCTTGCTATAGAAAACGCCAATTCGTTAACTGTAAACATTTCATATTCATGTATAAGTTCGCTGTATTCTGGATTATAATAAAAACCATTCATAATTCTCTTAATTTTATTTTCATTAACTAGTTTATTTAATGTTCTACGAACAGTTTCATTAGAAGCGATATCTAGAAAATCATTGCTAATAAAGACTTTTCCGGATCTAAAGCTATCTATTCTATCTTGTATTTGTGAAGCATATGACATAATTTTTTACTCCTTTCTCCTAAAAATTATATCATATTCGGGATAAAATTAAGAAAATAAAAAGCCAACCCTTTGAAAGGGATAGCCTTTTGACTTTTAATTATGATCAATCATTGATTCTAATTCCATTTCTTTTGGAATTTCAATATTCATTAAATCTAAAATAGTTGGAGCAACTTTAGCAATTGCTGGATCATTTTGTTTTAGTTTAATGTTTTTATCAGTAATTATAATTGGAACTAATGAAGTTGTATGTTTTTTGTTTACTTGATCATCTTTATCAATCATTATTTCAGCATTACCATGATCTGCTGTAATTACCATAATACCATTATGTTTTAAAACAAACTCATCGTGGATACGTTTTAATTGGTCATCTAAAGTTTTACATGCAATTTCAGTAGCTTTGTTATTTCCAGTATGACCTACCATATCACAATTTGCAAAATTTAAAACTATAAAATCAAATTCATCTTTTTTAATTTCTTCTAATAGTTTATCTGTAATTTCAACAGCAGACATTTGTGGTTTTAAATCATAAGTTGCTACTTTAGCTGAAGGAATTAAATCAATATATGCATTAGCTAAAGTAATTTCATCATTTTTTGCTAAACCATTTTTAAAATAGTCATTTCCTCCATCAAAAAAGAAAGTAACGTGAGCAATTTTTTCAGTTTCAGCAATTCTTAATTGTTTTAATCCAAGTTTAGATAAATACTGACCTAAAGTATTTGTTAAAGGTTTTGGTGGATAAGCAATATGTGGTGAAGTTACGCTATCTGAATATTTCATCATAGAAACAAATCTAATTTTATCTCCAATAAACTCAGCATCACTAAATGCTTCACTTTGCCAAGCTATATAGTTTTTATTAGTTAAAATTGATGAAATTTGAATAGCTCTATCTGGACGAAAATTAGTCATAATAATTGCATCATTTGCTTTTAAATTACCATTAAAATCATCTTGATTAAATGCTGGAATAATCATTTCATCATCGTGATTTATCATATATTCTTGTTGTATGTAATCTAATATGTTTGTAAATGATCTAACATTATTTCTATTAACAATAGCATTATAAGCAATGCGTGATCTATCAAATCTTTTATCACGATCCATTGCATAATATCTTCCACTAACTGAAGAAATTATTCCAATATTATTATTTTGTTTTATTAATTCTAATAAATTTTTAATAAAATCATAAGCTAATTTTGGTTTAGTGTCTCTTCCATCAGTAATTAAATCAAACTTAATATTTGTAATACCATACACAATCGCTGCTTTATAAATAGCTATCATATGATCAAAATGAGAATGAACACCACCATTTGAAAACAATCCCATTAAATGCAAAGCACTATTATTTTTTTTAACATATTCAAAAGTTTTAACAATTTCATCATTTTTTGCTATGTTATTAGTTTTTGTTTCATGATTTAGTTTTGCTAAAGATTCTAAATTGATTCTTCCAGCTCCTAAATGAATATGTCCAACTTCAGAATTTCCCATTTGATTTTCTGGAAGACCTACTCATTTACCAGAAGCATGTGCTTTTAGTCAAGGATAAGTTTGTTTTAATTGTTTTACAAATATCATATTTGCATTATCAACAGCATTTCCTTTATCTGGTTCAGCTAAACCCCAACCATCAAGAATAGCTAGTAAAATCGGTCTTTTTACTTTCATTTTTATTCTCCTAGTATGTAACTTTTAATAAATTCTTCAACTGCACCTTGCTCAGCTGTTTTATCAATATAAATATTTGCTATTTTTTTAATTGGTTCAACAGAATTTTTTATAGCTACTTTATATCCAACATGACTTATCATTTCTAAATCATTCATTCCATCACCAATTGCAGCAATATTTTTTAAATCAATATCAAAATAATTAGAAAATCATTCAACAGCTAGTTTTTTATTGATATCTTTTTTATTAATTTCTACTATTCTATTATCATTTGTAGCTACATTTAAATTTAATTGATTAGCTAGAATATCATAAAATTCTTGATTAATATCAAAAGCTAAAAGTTTAAAGAATTTAAAATTAAAATTATCTTTAACATCTTTATATTCAAGAACTTGACCATCAAAAAAATCTGTTTCATCATGATAATCACTTGGGTTTTTAGTTCATTTATTAGTTATTACAGTTTTTAGATCATCAACATATCCTCAAATTTTAATGTTGCTATTTTCAAACTTTTTACTTATTATTATGTCAAATACTTCTTTTGCTTGACTGGTTTTTATAGGATTTGATAATAATATTTGATTTTTACTTAAATCATAAATACAAGCAGCATTATATCCAGCAATCAATTGATGATCAACTAATAATCCATGATGTTTTAAACTATTTAGTTTTGCTAAAACAGGACGTCCTGTAACAAAGACTACTTTAATTCCTTTTTGAATAGCTTTTTTTAATGGTTCAATATTTTTTTCAATAATAGGACCCATTTTATAATAACTAGTCCCATCCATATCCAATATTAATAATTTAATATTTATTTTATTCATTATAATTAACTAGACCTAAATAATCATTAGCTAATAAAGAAGCTCCACCAACTAAAGCTCCATCAATATTTGGCATTTTTAAATATTCTTGAATATTTGAAGGTTTTACACTTCCACCATATTGAATAGTTATTTTTTCAGCAGTGAGATTGTCATAAATTTTTGCTAAATTTTCTCTAATTTTTTTGCAAACTTCTTCAGCATCTAAACTATTTGCAGTTTTTCCAGTTCCAATTGCTCAAATTGGTTCATAAGCGATAATTGTTTTAATAGCATCTTGTTTTGAAATATTTTGATATATTAAATTAATTTGATTATTAACAAATTCAATTGTTTTTCCTTGCTCTTTAGTTTCTAGACTTTCACCACAACAAATGATTGGTATCATATTGTTTTCTAATAAAATTTTTGCTTTTTTATTAATATCTAAATCAGTTTCAAAAAACATTTCTCTTCTTTCAGAATGACCAATGATTACATATTCAACTCCAATTTCTTTTAACATTGAAACTGAAATTTCTCCAGTATAAGCTCCTTTAAGTTCAAAATGGACATTTTGAGCTGCAATTTTTACATTTTTTGCAAGCTTAATACCAGTTTGTAACATAACATAAGGAACGGCTAATCCTGCAGTAATTTTTGAATTATTTACTTTATTATCAACTTGGTATAAAAAATCTTCTAAACTTTTATTAGTTCCATTCATTTTTCAATTACCAAAAATTACTTTTTTTCTCATAATACTCTACCTTTCCAGATTAATTGCCTATATAATTATATATTTTTAAAAAGTTAATAAAATAATTATTATTAACAAGGTAATAAAAAAGCTAACTTAGTTAGCTAATAGTTTTTAGTTAATTGACTTGCAGCACTTTTATCAATAATTACAGTTACATCATTATGTTGTTGTAGAATTGAACAAGGTCAAGTTATTGTAATTTCACCTTCAATTAAATGATAAACTGCTTCAGATTTATTTATTCCAGTAGCTAATAGTAAAATCTTTTTAGCATTCATTATTGATTTTAAACCCATTGAAATAGCTTTAGTTGGCACTTTATCAATTGAATCAAAAAAACGTGAATTTGCTTTAATAGTTGAATCGGTTAGATCTACAATTTGAGTTAAAGAGTCAAAATCAGTATTTGGTTCATTAAAACCAATATGTCCATTAACTCCAAGTCCTAAAAGTTGTAGATCAATACCATTAGCATTTTTTATTTGTTGATCATAAAGTTTTGGATTTTCATACAAATTAGCATTAGGTATATAACAATTATTTTTATTTATATCAATAAAATTAAATAGCTGATGTTGCATAAAATAATGATATGATTGTTTATTTGTTGGATCTATATCTTTATATTCATCTAAATTAAAACTAGTAACATCTTTAAAACTAATTTGATTTTCTTGATACATTTTAATTAATTTTTCATATGTTTTTATTGGTGTTGATCCTGTTGCTAATCCTAGAACACAATTAGGTTTTGCTTTAATTTGATCTTTAATAATTTGTGCTGCTTTACTAGCAACTTGATCTTGATTTTCTAAAATTATTACTTTCATAACAACTACTCCAATAATATAAACTAATTATATACTTAATAAATGTTATAAAAATAAAAAAAGTAGTCTTATGACTACTGGATTTTTTAATTTCAAGTGGTGGTCGTGGACGGAATTGAACCGCCGACACGCAGAGCTTCAGTCTGCTGCTCTACCGACTGAGCTACACGACCATAAAATGGCGACCCCAACGGGACTCGAACCCGTGATCTCCTCCGTGACAGGGAGGCGCGATAACCAACTTCGCTATGGGGCCATTGGTTGCGGGGGCAGGACTCGAACCTGCGACCTCCGGGTTATGAGCCCGGCGAGCTACCAACTGCTCTACCCCGCGTTATTTTTAAATTCTCAATAAATGGCGGAAGATGAGGGATTCGAACCCCCGCTCGGGTTTCCCCGACTCTCGGTTTTCAAGACCGATCCCTTCAGCCGGACTTGGGTAATCTTCCATGCTACCATTCTTACATATTAAAAACATTTCATTTTAATATGGTGGACCTTATTGGACTTGAACCAATGACCGTCCGGTTATGAGCCGGATGCTCTAACCAACTGAGCTAAAGGTCCATAAATAATATATGGTAGCGGGGGAGAGATTTGAACTCTCGACCTTTCGGGTATGAACCGAACGCTCTAACCAACTGAGCTACCCCGCCAAATATGGTGGACCCTAACGGGATCGAACCGTCGACCCCCTGCGTGCAAGGCAGGTGCTCTCCCAGCTGAGCTAAGGGCCCATTATTATAATGGTCGGGAAGACAGGATTTGAACCTGCGACCCTTCGGTCCCAAACCGAATGCTCTACCAAACTGAGCCACTTCCCGATTACTTGTTATTATATATAAAAGATAATAACAATTTATTTTCTAAATGGTGCGCCCGGAGGGACTCGAACCCCCAACCTTTTGATCCGTAGTCAAGCGATCTATCCAATTGATCTACGGGCGCATATAAAAATTTATCTATGTTATTATCTTATCATATTAAACGACTCTATTATTATAGATAATATATTGCAACTTTACAAGATAAATAAGTAAAAAATATTAATAATTTTAAAAATAAATTTTAAAACTAATCCTTATAATAATAAACCATAAAAAAACTAAATTAAAGGTGTTAATACCATAATCTTTAATTTAGTTTAAAACTCATTGCTTTTATTTTTAGAAAAATAAAAAGTAGATACCTCTTTTATTTCATTAAAATTGTTATTAATAATTTCATCACTAATACCCATTTTATCTAAAGCTAATTTAGTGGTATTATTATCTTTAATAATTTTATTTTCAAACATTAGAATTCTATAAATTGTTTGATAATAGTGTTCTTTAAAAGAAAAACAATGATTACATGAATTATAAATTAAAAGTTCATCATCACTATTATAAATAGATCTATTAATAAATAATCTTAATGAATCTGTATGAGGTGTTATTTGATCATTACACCCGTGAATAAATAAAATAGGAGCATTTGCTGGAATCATTTTTTGATTTTCATACATATCAAATAAATTTAATTCTTTTTGATCGTGATTTGTAGCTAGAGTTTGTAAATCTATTGTTTTATTAATAATTTTTCTAGCTAGTCTTTTATTTATTAAAATATGTAATCTTTCTTTTCAGTTTTTATATAATAATGATTCAATAGATCCATAAGTTGAATCACTAATAATGAACTTAACATTTGCTTTGTCTAGTAATTCTTTATGATTAATAGCTACATAATTACATATATAAGCACCCATGCTCATACCAAATAACCCAAGTGTTTCAACTTCATTATTATTAATTAAATAATTAATAGCACTAATTAAATCTCTACTTTCAAATAAGCCCATACTAATTACTTCAGTTTGTTCAGAATCACCATGATTTCTAAAATCAAAAGATAATATGTTATACCCAAGTTCTATAAAAGCTTTAGTGTGAATTAATCCTAAATATTTTTCTCCAGCAAATCAATGTGAACTAATAATTCATTTTTTACTATTTTTATTAGTAATAAATTTAATACCTTTAATTTTTACATTATCACTAGTTAAAAAACTAATATCTTCTATTTTATTATCATCATATAATACTAATTCATCTCTTTTATAATAGTATTTCATGATTTTATTTAGTTTGTTAATATCATCAATTTTACTAATATATCCTAGCTTTTTATTTGACTTAAGTACAGTTAAATTACCCGCAAGTCAATAAATAAGTCTAAAAGGCTTTTTAGCAGCTTTAAAAATTTTTTTACCTAGCTTTTTTTCAAAATCTCTATTTTTTGGTTTTTTCATAGAATTATTTTAGTATCTTTTTTTATTGAATTTATATTTATAGCTTAGAAGTTTTTAAAATATCTCTAAATTAGTTCTTGCAAAAAAAAAAAAAAAAACAATATAATGATTATTGCTTTAATATAAGGAAAGAAAATTAATGAAAAAATTATTGACAATTTTAACAACAAGTAGTGCTGTGTTTTTAATAACAGCAGGAGTTATGTTAGCTAATAAGAATAGTAATAAAGACGACAAGATTGCTTTTAATCAAAAAGTCCAAAATAAGGAGCATGTAATAGAAGGAGGGGTTTTGAAAGAAGTTGGTTATTATCAAGATGGAAATAAAGTTAGAATAAAACCAATTAGATATGACGTTACTATAATTGATGCAGAGTTACCAAAAGAAATAACAAGTTTAAAAAACGCATTTAGTTCCAATAAGCAAATGGTTAAATGGATAAAAGAATGAGACACGCAAAATATAACAGATATGAGCGGTGTTTTTTATAAACAAATATGAGTTAATGATCAAAGTATAAAAAAATGAAACACATCAAATGTAACAGATATGAGTGAAATGTTTTATGGAGCAGAAAGTTTTAATCAAGATTTATCAAGCTGAGATGTTTCTAAAGTAGAAAATATGAATGGAATGTTCGATGGAGCAGTTGAATTTAATAATGGAAATAAACATTTGGAGTGAGAAAACAAACTTGATTCAGTAAAAACAATGAAAAAAATGTTTAATAACGCCCCATCTTTTAAACATAGTTTAAAAAAATGAAAAATGCCCAATGTTGTTAATCATGAAAATTTTGGTTTGGAAACATCGCATGAACCTGAGTGAAAAATAGCTGTACCATCTTCTATTTCTGTACCACAAAAAACTCCTAAAGAATCAGAGAATGGTACTAATTCTTCATCATCTGGAGAAATAAGTAAGACAAATCAATTGCCACCAAAAACAATTTCAGAGTCACCTAATGATTTAAGAAAAAATAATTTATTACCAAATGATGAACCAAATGTCTCTAATTTTTCTAATCGAGCTAATAATTCAGAAAAACAATTAGAAAATTCTAATAAGGAAAAAAATATAAAAAATGCAGAATTTCCTAATGCAGAAAATAAAGTAATAGAGGAAAATAACAATACAAATAGCAGTAATGATAATTATAAAAATGACACTTTTAAAATTCCATCAAAACCAAATACAATAATTTCTAAATCAAACTCTCCTAATGCTGGAATAATTGCAGGAGCAGTTTTAGGTAGTTTTACTATTATAGGAACTGGTGTTGGACTTGGATATTATTATCGTAAAAATTTAAAGAACTTATATTTAAAATCAGCAGATAAACTAAAACCTTCACTTTTAAAATCAAAAGATAACATAAAAGATTTTTATGTTAAATCAATAGATAAAACAAAAAATCTCTACTTTAAATCAAAGAATAAAATAAAAGATAAAATAGCAAAAATTAAATCTAAAAAATAGGAAAAATGCAGAACTATCTAGTTAAGATAATCTGCATTTTTAGTATCTATTTTTAATAGGTTTATTGTTTTAATATCTTTTTATTAATTTACATTATTAAGACTAATTTATTTAAATTTATTATTGTATCACAGTTTTTTTTTTTTTTTTTAGATTTGACTTAAATATATGTCTATATATAATGTTTTACGTTCTAAAAAAAGAATATAGAAAAGTGAAATAATGAAAAAATTATTAACAATTTTGACTAGCATTAGTGCTGTATTTTTAATAACAGCAGGAGTTATGTTAGTTAATAAAAATAATCTTAATAATAGGATTATTTATAATAGTAGAAATAAAAAGGAACATAAAGTAGTAAATGGTAGATTAGTTGAAATAGGCTATTATGTAGAAAATGGTATAACAAGAATAGTACATATACCATATGATGTAAGTGTAATTGCTGCTGATTTACCTAGAGAGATAACAAGTTTAAAAAATGCCTTCGTTACTAGAAGTAATATAAGATGAGAAAAAAAGTGAAACACAAGTAATATTACTGATATGAGTGGAACTTTTTATAATACTACTAATATAAATGATCCGACTATTAAAGAATGAGATACGTCTAATGTAAAAAATATGAGTGAAATGTTTTCATATTCTAAAGGATTTAATCAAGATTTATCTAATTGAGATGTTTCAAAAGTTACAAATATGCAAAGTATGTTTGAAAAAGCATCTGACTTTAATAATGGTAATAAACCACTTGATTGGGGTTATAAGCTTAAAAGTATTAAAAATATGAACAAGATGTTTAATGAAACTCCTAGTTTTACTCATGATCTAAGTGGTTGAATTATGAATCAAACTATTAGTAATAATAAATTTGGTTTAGAAGAAAGAAAACAACCAAAGTGAAAAGTTGAAGAAAAAAAACCTGTTAATGATTCTCCAGCTCAGTCACAACCAAATAACTCATCTGACAATTCTTTACCACGATCAAATTCTGAATCTAGTTCTATTTCTAATGCAGAGGCTGAAAGTATATTGCCTAAAGTCGATGAGAATAAGAATCAGTCAGATGACAAAAAAGAAATTTATGCTGAAAAAGATAAATTAACTAAAGATGAAAATGAAATAACAAAAGCTAACAATGTTATAAAAGATAAGGAAACTAGTTCTATAAAAAGTGATGACAGTCTTTACAAAATCCCATCAGCAGGAACAAACACTATAATAAAAACAAATTCACCTAATGCTGGAATAATTGCGGGAGCTGTTTTAGGTAGTTTTACTATTTTAGGAACTGGTGCTGGACTTGGATATTATTATCGTAAAAACCTAAAAAACTTATATTTAAAATCAGCAGATAAAATAAAACCTTCACTTTTAAAATCAAAAGATAATATAAAAGATCTTTATGTTAAATCAAAAAATAAAATAAAAGATAAAATAGCAAAAATTAAATCTAAAAAATAATAAAGTGCAGAACTATCTAATTAAGATAATCTGCATTTTTTATTATTTAATTTTTGATTGTAACTTTTTTTATTGTTACATTGTTTTCTTTATTAAATTTATATTTATAGCTTAGAAGTTTTTAAAATATCTCTAAATTAGTTCTTGCAAAAAAAAAAAAAAAAAACAATATAATGATTATTGCTTTAATATAAGGAAAGAAAATTAATGAAAAAATTATTGACAATTTTAACAACCAGTAGTGCTGTGTTTTTAATAACAGTAGGAGTTATGTTAGCTAATAAGAATAGTAATAGAAATCTTATTTTATTTAATAAAGGTAAAGAAAGTAAAAAACATAGAATAGAACATGGAGTTTTAAAAGAAATTGGATATTATAGAGAAGGAAAAGATATAAGAATCCAGTTTATTCCATATAATGTTCATACTATTGATGCAACTCTGCCTGAAAAAATAACTAGCTTAAAAAATGCTTTTGTAGGAAATACCCAACAAATTAAGTGAAATAAAACATGAGATACCAAAAATATTACTAACATGAGTGGAGTTTTTTATGGTCAAATATGAATCAATGAACCTAGTATAAAAACTTGAGATACTTCAAAAGTTACTGATATGAGTAATATGTTTAATGGAGCAAAAAATTTTAATCAAGATCTTTCAGATTGAAATGTTTCAAAAGTTACTAATATGAATGGGATGTTTCAAAATGCAACAGATTATAATAATGGGAATAATCACTTAAAATGGGAAAATAAACTTGGTTCAGTAAAAACAATGAAAAAAATGTTTAATGGTACTTTGTCTTTTAAACATAGTCTTAAAAGTTGAAAAATGCCTAATGTTGTTAATAATGAAGAGTTTGGTTTAGATATATCAAACCACCCTGAGTGAAAATTATCTGATTCATCTTCGGTTTCTAGTACAACATCAAGAATAAATTCACCAGCTGAAAAACCTAACAAATCTGAAAATGATATTAGTTCTTCAGCACCAAAAGAAAAGAATGGTGATATGGAATTACTATCAAAACCAGACTCTAATTCACCTAATAATTTAATGCAAAACACACCACTACCAAATAATGAATCAGACAGTTCGCTTATACCTAAAAAATCAAAAACATCTGAAACAATGGAAGATAGTAATGTTAGAAAAGATGATAACCTTTACAAAATTCCAACAGCAGGGTCAAATACTATAATAAAACCAAATTCTCCTAATGCTGGAATAATTGCAGGAGCTGTTTTAGGTAGTTTTACTATTATAGGAACTGGTGCTGGAGTTGGTTATTATTATCGTAAAAACCTAAAAAACTTATATTTAAAATCAGCTGATAAACTAAAACCATCACTTTTAAAATCAAAAGATAACATTAAAGACTTTTATGTTAAATCAATAGATAAAACAAAAAATCTTTACTTTAAATCAAAGAACAAAATAAAAGATAAAATAGCAAAAATTAAATCTAAAAAATAAGAAAATGCAGAACTATCAATTAAGATAATCTGCATTTTTTATTATTTAATTTTTGATAGTAATTCTTTTTTTATTCTAGTCTTTTTTTATTAACCTCACTATTATATGTAATAACTTTTTAAAATAAATTAAAATTAGTTCTTGCAAAAAAAAAAAAAAAAACAATATAATGATTATTGCTTTAATATAAGGAAAGAAAATTAATGAAAAAATTATTAGCTATATTAACTAGTGTTAGTCTTTTATTTTTAATATCAATATCACCCACATTAGTTAATAACAACAATAATGAAAAAAGTAGTATAAGCAGTATCTTTTATAACAAGTCTAGTGAATCAGCTGAGCATGAATTTCAACCTGCATGAGGAATTTATAAGAAACTTACTAAAATAGGATATTATAGAGATGGAAAACACATAAGGATTAAAACAATTCCGCCTACTGTTGTAGAGATTGCTGCAGACTTACCTTCTCAAATAACAAGTTTGAAGAATGCATTTGTAGGTAACAATCAAAATGTTAAATGAACTGTTTTATGGAATACTAAAAACATAATTGATATGTCCGGTGTGTTTTTTAATACTAATTATATTAATGATCCAAGTATAGCTAAATGAGATACTTCAAATGTTGAAGATATGAGTAAGATGTTTTCTGGTACAAAATCATTTAATCAAGATATATCGGGTTGAGATGTTTCAAAAGTAAAGAATATGAAAGAAATGTTCCACAAAGCCAATGCATTTACTCATAATTTGCAGGGTTGAAGTGTAGCAGCTAATGTTGAAAATACTAATTTTGGGTTACAAGATGAAAAACAACCTAAGTGAATCAATACCATACCAGATAGTTCTGTTCAGATAGATTCTAAAACACCATCTAGTTCTACAGATGAAATTTCTTCCAAAACTTCTGAAAACTCAACACCTAAATTAAGAGAATCAGAGGCAATTATTCCGCCCACAGTTTCTAATAATCAAGATATACCACCAAAAACAACCGAGCAAATTAAATCTAATAAACCTATAAAGGATTCCAATCCTTTAAAAAATGAAAATGAAGTATTGAATGATAATAAAAATAATGGATTAATCAGTAAAGCCAAAGTATCTAAGCAACCTAAAACTGATAAAAATTTTTACAAAATTCCAAGTTACAAACCAAATACAATAATTTCTAAATCAAACTCACCTAATGCTGGAATAATTGCAGGAGCTGTTTTAGGTAGTTTTACTATTATAGGAACTGGTGCTGGAGTTGGTTATTATTATCGTAAAAACCTAAAAAACTTATATTTAAAATCAGCTGATAAACTAAAACCATCACTTTTAAAATCAAAAGATAACATTAAAGACTTTTATGTTAAATCAATAGATAAAACAAAAAATCTTTACTTTAAATCAAAGAACAAAATAAAAGATAAAATAGCAAAAATTAAATCTAAAAAATAAGAAAATGCAGAACTATCAATTAAGATAATCTGCATTTTTATTATTTATCTAAACAGCAATTTGTATTAGTTTTATAAGCAATTACTTCAATTTCAATTAAAGCATCTTTTGGAAGAGCAGCTGCTTGAAAAGCACTTCTAGCAGGTTTGTGATCTTCAAAAAATTCTTCATAAATACTATTTACTAATTGAAAATCATTAATATCTTTTAATAAGACTAAAGTTTTAACTACATCAGTTTTTTGATATCCTGCTTGTTTTAAAATTTCATATATATTGTTTAAACTTCTTTTTGTTTGTAATTCAATATTATTTTCTAAAATCATAGTTTTAGGATCTAATCCTAATTGACCAGATAAATATAAAGTACCATTACAAATTTTAACAGCTTGACTGTATGGGCCTATTGCTTTTGGAGCATTTTCAGTACTAATTATTTTCATTATTACCTCCTAATTTAATTTTAAACAAATTTTTAATCTATTAATTAGTTGTATTAATTCAGATCTAGGGCAAGCAATATTTATTCTAAATCAGTTAGTTTGATCAGCATAAAAATCTTGAGCTAAATTAATTATTAAGTTTTGTTGTTGTAAATTGTTTTTAAATTCTTCTACACTTATATGATTAAATTTAATTCAAACTAAATAAGTTGCTTTTAAATCTACATAATCTAGTTCTTTATATAAATCTAAAAAATGAGTTTTTAAATACAAGTAGTTATTATAAACATATTCTTTAAACTCTTTTACTCAAATTAACACATCTTTATTTGTATATGCACTAATTAAAGCTTGTTGAAAAAAAGAATTAGATAAACCAAAACCATTAGTTAAATATTGTTGTTTAATTTTATCTAATATATCTTTATTTTTACTAATTAAATAAGAACCTTTTAATCCGGCTATATTAAACATTTTATTTGGTGAACTAACTACTACAAAGTTATTATTTTTAATTTTAAAATCTAATAAAGAATAAAACTTGTCATTTAATACAATATCGCCATGTACTTCATCACTAACTATTATTACATTATATTTTAAACAAATATCAATAATTTTTTCTAGTACTTGATATTGTCAAACTACTCCAGAAGGGTTATGTGGAGAACATAAAATAAACATTTTAACATTATGGTGTTTTATTTTGTTTTCAAAATCAATAAAATCAATTTCATAATTGTGATTTTTAAAAACCAAAGGATTATTAATTACATTTCTTTTATTTTGTTCAATAACAGTTTGAAAAGGTTTATAAACTGGAGATTGAATTAAAATATTATCATTTACATTAGTAAGTGCTTGAACTGATTGAATTAAAGCGCTAATTGTTCCATGACCTAGAATTATTTGATCTAAATCTAAATCAATATTATGAAGTTGTTTGTATCAAGTTTTAATTGCATCTAAGCTACTTTCAATACTACAAGTATAACTATAAGATTGTTGTTTAGCTATTTTAATAATTGTATCAACTATTGGTTTTGGAGTTTTAAAGTTAGTATCAGCTATTGAGTAGTTTAAAAAATTATCATAATTATCTAGTTTATAGAATTGTTTAATATTATCTTTACACCATCTTCTTTCATGATTTTTTGATCTATTAAAGTGTTTATCAAATTCATTTTTAAAATTACTTGACATCATTTCACCTCTATTTAATTATAAAATTTCTAGTTTTAGTTAGTAAAAGCTTTTATTAATAAACTAAAATTTTACTCAGTTATTAAAATAATTGATTTTGTTATAATCATATTAATAGAAAAGAGAGTTTTTTATGTATAAAATCATCGCTATTGATATTGATGGAACAGTGTATTCTAGAAAACATGGAGTTCATGAATTAACTAAACTTGCTTTAAAAAAAGCTAGAGAAAAAGGAATAAAAATAGTTATAGCAACAGGTAGAACAATATCAACAACTAGATTAATTGCAAAAAAATTAGATTTATTAAATACTTCTATTCCTTTTATTGGTCAAAATGGAGGACAAGTATTTAGTTATGAAACTAATGGAAAAGTTAAGATTAGATATACAAAAAAATTTACAAATAAACAAGTTAATCAAATCTTTAATATTATAAAACAACATAAAGCTCATGCTTTTTGTTATACACTTGATGAAAATATTGCTTATAAAAATAAAGGAATATCTATATTTTTTTGATGAATGAAAAAAAGATCTCAAAGAAATGTTAAAGTTTATAAACCTAATAAAAAATTAGAGTCTCAAATTACTAAATATATTTGTTTTGGTAAAAAAGAAAATATGAGACAAATGAGAAAAAAAGTTGAAGATCTAGGTTTTAGTGCTTTTTCTTTTAGTTATGTAACAAATGCAAAAGAAAACATTGAAATTAATCCAATTGGTGTTAATAAAGGTTATGGATTAGAATATGTTGCAAAAGAATTAAATATAAAGCCAGAAGAAATTTTATTTTTTGGAGATGGAGAAAACGATTTAGAAGCTATTAAATTTGCAGGAACTGGAGTTGCTATGAAAAATTCAAAACTAGAGATTGTTAAAAAAGCAGCTGATGATATTACTAGTTTAACTGCAGATCAAGGTGGAGTTGGAGAATATATTTTTAAATATGTTTTAAAAGAAGAGATTCCAAAGGAATTTAGTATTAAAAAATAGTTTTAACTATTTAATTTTTTTAGTTTTTTAATGTTTGAATAATTATTATTTTTTTATATAACTATTTAATCTATTAAAGTATAATTAAAGCAAATAAGGGTGCTGTAAAAGGCTGAGATTATACCTATTAGCAGATCATGGTAATTCATGCGTGGCTAGAGATTTTTTACAGGTTATGCCCTTTAAAAGGTATAACCTTTTATTTTCCCCTTATTTTAAAAAGGAGATAAGAATGTATACAAATAGATTAAAAGTAGCATTAGGAACAATGTTATCAGCTGTTTCTATTGGTTCTATAAGTTCACTTGTTGTTGCTTGTCAGACTAAAGAAAGCTGAGATACTACAATAACAATTAATAATGGTTATATTAATGATGGATTTTTAAAACAAATTGATAAAGAAGGAAAAGTAATCTCAACTGGTGACCTAAGTGAAAAGTTCTTAAAGTTGTTAGGTGAAAGATTTAATGAATTAAAAAATAAAGATGAAGAAACTAAAAAATATAAAGATGTTAAGTTTCAAATAAAAGAAGATGGTGATAAAAAAAGTTACTATTCTAAATTAGAAAAAAATGATTCTAATAATGACATCTATATTACTAATTATTCATATTATTTAAATAATGTTTGAGATTCTAAAACCAAATCTCTAAATAGAGATTTACCATTTAAATTAGTGTCTCAAGCTGCTACTTTAAGATTTAGTTGACAATCAGAAGATAACACTTTTTATAAAGATGGAAAATTGTCAAGTGATCCACTACGTAAACTAGCAGAAAAAAATAATACTGAATGATTAAAATTTGGTGAATACCCAGATTGATATAAATCGGATAAAGAAATTGATGGAAAAAAATTGCATTTTGATGGTTCAAAATATACTAATTTCTATAAAGATGGAGAACTAACATATGTGTATCGTGGCGCTGTATTAATTGCAGGAAAAGAAGAACAACGCAAAAAAATAATAGAACAATGAGAAGGTAAAAAGTGAGATGAGTTCATTAAAAATGGTATTGTTTTTGAAAAAACAAGTAGTGCTGGAGGTTACAAATATCAAGTAGCTTTATTTGCTCGTCATTTTAATAAAACAATAGACGAAATTAGAAAAGATCTTGAAAAGAATCCTGCATATGAAAAATACATTATTAAGGGACAATCTACTTCTAAACAATTAGGAAAAAAACAAACTAATTCAGATGTTACTCCTTTAATTGGGTTTGATGATGAAGGCTCATATAACTGAACTAAATCTAAAGAAAATGGAGAAAAATTTAGACCAACTGAATTCGTGTCTAGTATAACAACAAAAATGCCAATGAATGATAATGGTAAAGCTATGATGGCAGCTACAAGTAATTCTAATACTTCAGTTCAGCCTGCTACTACAGCTGAAACAAATGCTATGACAGATAAAAATGGTTCAGTAATTAGAACTTTAACAATGACTAATCCAGCTGGTTATGATGTTGTTTTAGCAAGAAAAGGTCTATTAGATAAACAAGTAAAACTTATTTCAGAAGCTTTACATTCACTTTCATTAACTGAAAACACTTATGGTATTTATACAGGGTATAACAAATTTATGCCATTAAGCATGGACTTATTTGAAAAATTAGTAAAATTACAAGTACAAGCTGAATCAAAACAAGATTTAGTAACAAATATTGATAAAATCGAAAAACAAAATTAGATGAACAAAGTTATAGAGTTAAAAGAAATATCAGTTAAATATAATAATAAAAGTGATTTAGTTTTAGAAAATATTACTTTAGATATTTTTCAAGGTGAACTAGTTGCTATAATTGGTCCATCTGGAGTTGGAAAAAGCACATTGTTTAAAATAATAATTAATTCATTAAAACCAATAAATGGTCAGATAAAAGTGTTTGATCAAGATATTTTAAAGTTTAATAAAAAACAAAGACATAATTTTATTTCCAAAATAGGTTTTCTAACACAAACTCCAAATCTTATTTATACTGACAATGTTTACAATAATATTATTAGATCAACTAGTAAATATAAAAATAATTTTTATAAGTTTTTTAGTATATTAACTAGAAAGCAAAAAATAGAAATTTTTGAAAAACTAGATGAATTAAATATTTTAGATAAAGCCTTTTTTAAGGTTAGTGAATTATCTGGTGGTCAACAACAACGTGTTGAAATTGCAAAACTATTAATAAAAGATGTTGAACTAATTTTAGCTGATGAACCAACAAGTAATTTGGATAAGCAAACTAGTATTGAAGTACTTAAAATACTTAAAAATATTTCAGAACAAAACAAAACTATTTTAGTAAACATCCACGATCTTAGTTTAGTTAAAAATTATTTTGATAGAGTAATAGCAATTAATAATAAACAAATTGTGTTTGATAAAAAAACTAAGGATATAAGCCAATGGCAATTAGACAAAATCATAAAAAGTCGTTTTTAGTTAAAGAATCTAATTTTTTTAAATATCGTTATATAAATAGAACCACTAATACAAAAACGAGTTGAAAGTTTCATCAAATCTATTTTCACCTTTTGATATTTTTAGTTTTACTATTAGTAGGTTGATGTTTTTATAATCAAGCAAGTTTTATTAACATTGATAATTTTTATCAAGTAGCTAAAAAATTAGCTTTACTATTTAGTTTTGAAAATAAAAACTTTTTAGATACTAGTTATATTTCAAATGAATATACTAATTTATTTTTAGATACACTTAGATTATTATGAATAACAATTAAACTAGCTTTAACTGGAACTTTTATTGGTTTTATTTTAGCTATTATTACTAGTTTTTTATCATTTAATAAAGTTAATAATAAATTTTTATCTTATCTAATAAGTATAGTAATTTTAATTTTAAGAAGTACGCCTGAATTGATCTTTATTACTTTAATAACTTCTACATTTAGAAATGATTTAAGTTTATTATTAGTTTATATTTGATTTACTTGGTTGTGATTACATAAATACTATATTGATATGTTAAATTCATTTGATTTACAGCCATATTATGTTTCAATAAACCAAGGTAATTCAAAGTTTAAGGCTTTTTTTAAAGAAATTTATCCAAGAATTAAAAATAGAGTAATTGCATTATTTATTTTTTCATTTGAAGCAAACATAAGATGAGCTTCAATTCTAGCAGCTTTAAACTTACCTGGAATTGGTAGACTTATAGTTTATGGAAGTGAAAACACTGCTCATTTTAATCAGCTAGGTATACCTTTATTAGTATTAATGAGTTTTATTTTAGTTTTAGAATTATTAAACTATTTATTTAAAAAATACTTAGTTGAAGCTAGATCTAAAGTTTATAAACAAAAAAATGAAACTAAATTAGAATACTATACACGTTTATCTAAAAAACTAAATGTTAATAAAATTATTATTAGTTTAATTTTTATTAGCTTAACTATTATAAGTATTATTACTTTTATTAATATTCCAATTTATATTTTTAATTTAGATTATGTTAAATCATTTTTTAACAATTTATTAAATCCAAACTTTGCTAGTTTTAGTATTTTTAATAAACATATTGAAAATAACCCAATTCTTTTAATTTGAAATTCATTACAATTTACAATTGTTGCAATGTTTATTTGCATAATTATTGCAATTATAGGTATTAGATTACAATCAATAAGATTAAATAATTTATTTATTGTAATTATTTGTAGAAGTTTAAATGTTTTAATTAGATTAATTCCAACTATAGTTTATTTTTATGTTTTTCATCCAATATTTAGTAATGTCTTAACACTAGTAATTATTGTTGTAAGTTTACATCAAGCGTCAAGTAAAGCAAAACAATTAGTTGAAGTAGTTGATAATTTAAATATTCAAATTATTAATAATTTAAAAATCCAAGGATATAGTAATAATCAAATATTTTTAAAGTATGTCTTGCCAGCAATTAAAATTGAATTTATCTCATTATCAATTTTTTATTTTGAATTAATATTTAGAGCATCAATTACTTATTATATTTTAGCTAGTGATAAATTATATATTGGACATTTAATTGCTAAGTATTTAGATACAAGAGCATTTTATCCAAGATTAGCTATGAGTTATGTATGAATTGGAACATTTGCAATATTAACAATAAATCTAATTGCTAGATATATTAATAAAAAAATCAGAAAATAACTAGATATTTTAATAGCCTATAACCTAGAAAAAATTTTATTGTTGTTTCAATAAAATTTTTTATGTTTAAACATATTTATTATTTAGGAGATAAATAGATGACAAATCAGCCAAGAAATGCGTTAAGAACGTTTTTTAACTCAACTGTTTTTAGTTTTGAAATATTAAGTGTAGCAACATTAATATTTTTAGTTTTTTTATGAAAATTATTTGCTGTAATTTTAAAAAAGCAACATAATAAAATCTTTTTATCATCAGGTTATACTATAGCAACTCTATTAGCTTTTTATTTACCTTGAGCTTTTTCAAGTATAGCCTCACAAACTAGTGTTTATCCATTTTTAAATCCTTTAAGTGTTTTTTATTTAAGTGTTTTAAAAGGTTTAGCAAATAGTGGACAAGTTTTAAATAGCTCAAATACTTTAATTGGCTCTCTTTTATGAAAGGGAATACCATATATTCTAACTGGTCAATTAATTGGTGGGCTTTTAGGGTTTAGTTTGTTTGCTGGATTATTTTTTCTAATTAAAAAAATTAATCAAAACGATTTAGAAAATAATATTAATCATTTAAAAATTAGTATGATTGTTAGTTTTGATGATAAGTTATCTTTAAAATGATACACAATAAAAGAAATTGTTTTTATTATGATGTTAATGTTGTTATTACCTTTAATAAGTATGACAAATACAGCCTTTTATAAAACTAATGATTTTCAAGTAAAACTAATTGAAGGACTAGTTGTTGGAGTAATTATTTTTGCTTCATCATTTGTAAATTTCTTTTGTTTTCATTTATTTTTTTCTTTAATAAATATTATTTTTAAAACTATTAATTATTTGAAATTATCAAAGCAACTAAAACAACAATCAGCTTATTATAAAGATTTAATTAAGTTTTTTATAGTTGTAATATTAACTATTATTATTCCAATGATTCTAGCGTTTTTTGCAATATTAATAAAAATGGCATCTGGAGTATATATTAGTGTTTCTTAATAAGGAGATATATGAAAAATTGATCTTTTAAAAATTTGAAATTTAAAAAGTGTTTGTTATTTTCTTTTATAACTATTTTATCAACAGCTCCAATAATTACAGTTGTTAGTTGTACTAATAGAAATACTACTAATCAAAATTCAGAAATATTTTTAAATTTAAATAATAAAACTAAGTTCAATAATAATGATTTATTAAGATTTGAAACTAATAATCAAATCAACATTTTATCTGAAATTAATGAATATTTTACTAATAATCAAATTGATAATTTAATTACTTATAAAATAGATGGTGCTTCAAGTAAGACTGTTTTATTTGAAGATATGATGTTAGATAATTATATGACTAAATATATGGAATTTAACCAGCAAGAATTTAAAAAGATTCTTAAAGATAAATTGCATTATAGTGATAATTTAATTAACCGTTTATCTTTTAGTATTGATTATAATAATGTTAGAAGAGATGTAAATAATAGTTTTAACATTGTTTTTCCTATTAGAGTAAGACTTAATTTAACTTCACATAGTAAAGCAAAATATCAACAAGGTTTATATAGTGAACATACTATTGAAGTGTATGTTAAAGATGCTATTTCAAAAGCTAAAAGCGAACTAGAGTTATTAAAAACAGGTAATGAAAAAGAAAAACAGCAAACTAAAATTAAAAGTTTAGAAGAAGTTGTTAAACAACAAGAAGAACTTAAAAAGGCTTTTGAAGAATTAAAAACACTTAAGCCTACTGATTTAAAAGTTACTTTAAATAATGATAGAGTTAAAAAAGATTTATTAGAGAAATGATCAATTCATGGTTTAGATTCAAAACAATTAAAAGAAATGTTTAATGTTGATGAATCTAAATTTAACAAAATCAAGGATAAATATTCAAACTTTGAATTTAAATTAACTTTAGAAGATGTTGATTTTAAAGATGCTAATTTAAAACAAAATGAAGCTAATTTAAAAATAAGAGTTGGTGTTAATAATAAAAAAGAAACTGTAAAAGATAATTTCCAAGCTGGCTTTTCTTTATTTTCTAAATTTAGTTTTGATTGAAATGATAGTTTTTGAAAAAAACTAAAATTAACTGATTTAGTTAAAGTTAATACAATTGCAAATACTGAAAATAATACTGATTTATCTAGTTTAAATAAAAGTAATTTAATAGTTAAAACTTATAGTGATCAAATTAAAGATATTAGTATTGATAAAATTACAAGTAAAGATTTTAGAAATGCAAGTATTGAATTAAATTTAAAACTTTTAGATTCTAGTTCTTTTAAACTTGTAAAAAATATTGGAGTTGGAAATTATAGTTTATTGTTTACAAATCAGTTTACAAAACAACACATAAAAGCTCCAAGTTTTGCAACAGAAAGATTAGATGCAACAATATTACCAAGTATTGATAAGTCATTTTTTGGAAGTTTTAATTCTGAATTATTTTCTGGAGGTTATGGTATTTCTAGAGCATTTTATGATGAAAAAGTAAAAACACCATCATATATGCATATTGGTGAAGATTATATTGCAAATGATCATCAAGAAGTATTAATGCCATATGATGGAGAAGTTATTGCTGCTTATGAATTTACTACAACAAAACCAAGAGAAGGAGTAGGAACTGTAATGGTTCTTAAAATTCCTGTTAGTTCATTAGATTGATCTCCAAAGCAAAAAGAAATTTATTTAAATAATAATTCTGATCATATTTTTATGTCATTTTTACATTTAGATGCATCAAGAACTTTAAATAATCCAAAATTAGGTTGACAAGCTAAAACTGTAGAACTAGGGCATATAAGTAGAAGTGGAACAATATTAAATAGAGGAAATAAAAGAACAATTCAAGTTGTTCCAACACTAACTCCAAATAGTCCAACTAAAGTTAAAAAAGGTGAAATTATAGGTTATTTAGGAAGTGAGTCAACTAATGGTGGTTGAATGTCACATGCTCATGTTAACTTATACACAAATAGAACAAATTATTTAACAAAAAACTATTTTAATTTAAAAGCTTCAAACAAGTTTTTAAGTCCAGATAGACTAAAAAAATACAAATCTTCTGAAGTAAACTATTCAAATTTAGGAAACATTGGTGTTCATGGATCATTTGACTTTTTATGAACTAAAGATGAAAGAACTAACCAATTAAAAGCAGGTATTAATTTTAAAGTATATGAAACTGATCCAATAACAGGTAAAAGAAAAAATCCACAAAAAGAAATATCAAATGAACTAAGAGATTATGCTCCTGCTGCTAATTTAAATAAATGAGAAATTGAAGAAGGTTATGCTGATCCTAACTTGATTTATAAATTAAGAGATCCTAGAACTTTACAATTTAATATTGAAGACTATATAAAAATACATAAACAATAATTATAGAATTTAAAAATTCCCTTAGATTTTTAAATAATCAAGGGAATTTTTTACTATTGTTTTCTAACAATAATGCTTTGTATAAACTATAAAATATATTAAAAACCTAATTTTGTATAATTTAATTATTAATATTGTCTTATTTTGAAAGGAGAAAAAATGAATTATAAAGATAAATGATTAGATTATATGATTTTAAAAACTAACAGTTCCATTTATTATAATATTTCAAGAAACCCTAATAACTTCGTCAAAACTTTTATAGATGACTTTAAAAATACTACACTTTTTACGTTAAAAGATATACAGAACCAAAAGCCTATAATTTTAAATGATAAGCAAGAACAAATCCAAATAAGTAATCAGCATTTTAAAATAGATACATTTAAGTCATTTTGCGATATTCTTATTGCTTTTGGTTATATAGAAAAACAAAATAAAAATTCTTGAAAAGTACTAAGTACTGATTTAACTATTGATCAAATCACTAAAAATCTATTTACTAAGCATTCTGATGAACATATAAATATTCTTAGACAAAGTAGAATGATAGGCTTACTTACCCAATTAGAAATAATTACAAAAGATAATTATGATGATTTTAAAATTGTTGGAAAACGTGGTAAAAAAGCATCATTTGATAATATCAAAGAAGACCAAATAACTTTTTGAGAAGAAAATGTTAGTAAATCAGAACAAAAAACAAATGAAGTATTAGAAATGATTAATAAATATGAGTTTATTAAAACAAAAGAAAATAACCAAGAAATAATAAGAAATAAAAACCAAACAGATGAAGAAGAATTTTGTGATGAAATAGCTAATGATATAAAAGATTATTTTCCATTAAAAAAAACTAATAATTTTACAGTTTTTAAAAAAACAATTAGAGAATTATTAAGTGAAATTTCAAATTATACTGCTATGCAAATACCTTTGTATCAACGTAATTATTCTTGAAAATCTGAGCATGTTTTAGCTTTATTAAATGACTTGAAAAATAAAGTATGTAGATTTCAAAATGATAAAGATGAACATTTTTTTGGTTTTGTTGCTGCAAATATTGATAAAAATAATTATTATAGAATTATTGATGGTCAGCAAAGAATTATGACAAGTTTAATCATTATTTATTTTATCAAAGTCAACTTAATATAAATAATAATGAAAATCCAATTAAAATACTATTTCCTAATTTAAATATTGATTATGAAATTGATACTGATGACAATATATATAATGACGTTAAAATTTTACTAAATAATAATACAACTGAAGAAATCAAGTTCTCTCAAAAAAATATTAAGGACGCTTATAATACTATAAATAAATTCTTTGAAGTTAATAAAATTAAGAAAAAAGATACCTATAAAAAATTTTTAAATATTTTTCTTGATAATTTTGTATTTTGTTTACTAGAATATAAAACAGAACCTAAAAAAGAAATGACAATTTTTGAAAACTTGAATTCTAAGGGAAAGCCCTTAAGTGATCTAGATCTTATAAAAAATTTTCTTATATCACATGACACTGGAAACTATGAAACAAAAGATAAATTAAATAAATTTCAAGATAAAATAATTAATTTTTTAAAAGAACAGCTAGATGAAAAAAATAATGTCGCAACTGAACAGTATATAGAAGATTTTTTATATCATTATTTACGTTTTAGATGATGTAAAAAATTTAAAATAAAAGAAAATTATAGTGATTTTTTATTTGCAAAATTTAGTAAATCAACCCAACGTTACTCACTATTTAAATATTTTAAAGATTATGTTTTAAATTATAGAAAACCACAAATAATAGATAAAACAACATATATTGATTTCATACAAGAATTAAATAGTTTTTTAAAATTGTATATAGAATTAAAATTTCCAAAAAAATTTAAAGATATTGGTTCAAATGAATGACTTATAGCTATTAGAAATAAAGATATTCATTTTCCTTTAGTATTTTATTTATATGATAAATATTATCAATTCAGTTCTACTAAATGAGAAAATAAAACTAAAGATTCTGAAATAACAGTTATTAAATATATAAAAGTATTCTCATCACACATTATTAAAGTTATTAGTGTTCATAAAGACAGTCGCTTATCATTATTTGATTTAACACATGAATTTATTAATATGATTAAAGAATCAAAAGAACCTGAAGAAATAAAAAAAGAGCTTAAAAATAATTCAACTCATAAAGGAGTAATTTTTAATACTCCATCAAAAGAACAATTCTTAGATTCATGTAAAAATGAAATACCAGCCTCATGAATATCATACTCTCTTGTTTATATAATCCAAATTTCATTAGAAAAGCAACAAAAATTTTATGATAACATTATTGGAAATAGATTTATACCATCTGTTGAACACATTATGCCTCAAAATTTAGATAACAATTGAAAAGAAGTCTTAATAGATAACATTAGTATTACAAAGGAAAATGTTAGTGAGAAACATAAGTTTTATCTTAACCAAATAGGAAATTTAGTATATGTAAATTCTGATTTAAACTCATCACTTGGTAAGAGAGTTTTTAAGGAGAAAAAAATAGATTATAAAAATTCAAAATGAAAAATAATTAGTGGTAATAATTTAGGTGAACTCCAAGACGAATATGTTAAACCAATTTGTGAATATGAAAACTGAAACTTTGAAATTATCAAAAAAAGAACTGAAAAACTTGCTGAATATGTTTATAACATAATGGAAGATTTAGATAATGTATAGCAATAGCAACAGCTATTGCTTTTTATTTTCTATTAGAAATAGTTAAGATTTCTAATTAATTTTTCTAATTATTTATAATAAAAAAAGAGAGGTTAATATACACTAGAAAGGTTAACATGATACAAAAAAACACACCAGGAGAAGCGTTAAGAACGTTTTTTAATCCAACAGTTTTTGGTTTTGAAATTTTAGCTGTATTTTTATTAGTATTTTTAGTTTTAGTTTTTAGACTAATTGCTATATTGTTAAAAAAACAACATAACAAATTATTTTTATCAACTAGCTTTACAATAGCTACAGCTTTAGCTTTCTTTTTACCTTATGGATTTGCTTCAATTGGGGCAAAAACTTCAATAGCTCCATTTTTAAATCCATTAGTTGTCTTTTTTAGAGCTGTATTTATTGGGTTTGGAAAATCGGGTCAAGAAAGTAATCAATTAGTAGGTTCTATTTTAACTAATGGGATTTGATATATTCTATTTGCTCAATTTATTGGAGTAATTTTAAGTGTTTTAGTATTTTATTTATTTTTTTATAGTATTAAAAAAGTTAATAAAAATAAAATAGAATACCAATTTTTAAACACATTAACTTTAAGAGATTTTTTTAAAAACTCTTCTGATTTATCAGTATTAGGTTTTAGTATTAAAGAATTTGTATTTATTACTTTATTAATTATTGTTTTACCATTTATATCAATGATAGATATTGCTATTTATAGATTTGATCAATTTGGAATTATATTAATAGAATTATTATTTATTTGAACTATATTATTTATTTCTTCGTTTTTTGAATTCTTTTCATTTCATTTAGCTTTTCCTTTTATAGATATTATTTTTAAAACAATAGATTTTGTTTTATTAGAAAAATCATTAAAAAAAGAACAGATAAAAAATTATTTTTTAGAAATATTAAAATTTATTTTAGTAGTATTGTTTTCAATAATTATTCCTATTGTAATAGGATTTGTTAGCATACTTATTAAAATACAAACTGGAATAGTTATTTCAGTTTCTTAAGGAGCTTTATGTTAAAAAGTAAGAAATTATTTATTCCTTTACTAGCTACACTAGCAATAACACCTGTTTTAGTTGTAGTTTCTTGTAAAAACTTAAATTCTAATCAATCTTTAAGTGAAAAAATTTATTTAAACTATAATTTAAAAACTGAAAGTGAAAAACAAGAATTTGAAAATTATAATCAAATTAATATGTTAAGTGAAATTAATCAATATTTTATCAAACATGATTATGGTGAAGAATTAGTTAAATTTACAGCTCAAGGTGCATCTGGAGCTACTGTTGAATTTAATAATATAATGAAAAATAACTATGCATCAAAATATATGAAATTTGATGAAACTAAATTTAAAGAAATTATTAAAAAAGAATTTAATTTATCTGATAATTTTTTAAAGAGATTAGAATTTGAAGTTGATTATAATAATATATCAAGAGATTATGGAAATAACTTTGATATTATTTTTCCAATTAGAGTTAGACTACCACTAGTTAGTCATAAGAATTTCAAATATCAACAAGGTTTATTTATTGAACAAACATTTAATTTTAAAGTTAGAAATGTAAAAACAAGTGCTAGTGAAAAGATTAATATAGAAAACCTTAAACCTATATTTGAAAAATTAACTGAGTTAAAAAAGAAAAATAATTTTTCTGCTAAAACAAAAGAATTAACTGATGAAATTAAAAAATCAATCAATGAATGAGGTATTCATCAGTTAAGTTCATCACAACTAGGTTTAATGTTTGATCTTAAAACAGATGAATTTGATAATTTATCAAAAATAGACAATAATGGTAAAAAAATTGAATTTAAAAAAACTATTATTGATATTGATTTAACAGATTCTAGTTTAGCTTATAATCAAGGTTTTTTAAAATTAAGACTAGGTGTTAGAGATAATGCTAATGTTAAAAATCCTACTGAAGTAGGAGTTACAACTTGAGTTAAATTTGATTTTGATATAAATGATTTATTTTGAAAGAAACTAAAATTAAGTGAACTTATTAAAATAAACACTATTAAATATTCTGAAAATAATACTGATTTTACTAACTTAAAAAATGATAACTTACTAATTAAAGCAAAATCTAACTTTATTAAAAGTATAAAAGTAAAATCAATTGACAAAACAAATGATTATAGAAATTCAGGTTTACTTTTAGAAATATTAACCAATGAAGCTACTAACAATCTAATTAATTTACATAAAAAAATTGGTGTTGGCAAGTATACTGAATTATATGAACATGAGTTTTTTAAAAATAATATTCACACTCCTAACTTTGCAACTGATAGATTAACTCAAGAAAATTTAAAAAGTATTAATAAGGATTTCTTTAGACAATTTGATTCAGAAATGTTTTCAGGAGGATATGCTAGATCTAGAGGGTTTTATAGTGAAAAGGTTAAAACCCCTAAGTTTATGCATATAGGTGAAGATTATATTGCTAAAGATTTTGAACCAGTTGTTATGCCATATGATGGACAAATTATTGCTGCTTATGAATTAACAACTAAAGTTGCTTTTGCTGGTGTAGGAACAGTATTAGTTGCTAAAATTCCAGTTGATAATTTATTGTGATCTCCTAAAGAAAAAGAAATTTTATTAAATGATAATAAAGATTGTATTTATGTTTCATTTTTACATTTAGACGCACAAAGAACACTAAATAATAAAAATTTTAATTGATCAACTGAAACTTTTGAATTGGGTTCAAGTAGAACAATGCATGTTGTAAAAAGTGTTACTCCAAAAACTCCTAAAGAAGTTAAAAAAGGAACAATCATAGGTTATTTAGGAGATAATTCTTCAAATGGTGGATGAATGTCACATGCTCATGTTAACTTATTTACAAATAGAGAAAATTATTTATCTGAAAATTACTTTTCTTCAAAAACAACAAGTTTAGAGTTAGACAAAAAAAGAATTGATGGATATCATACAAAAGATAAAAGTAATAAAGATAAATTCTCACCAATTGGAAACATTGGTGTAAGATCTAATGAACAATCAACTAAAATTTATGAAGTTGATCCAATAACAGGTGAAATACCTAAAATGAATAAAAAAGAATTACCTGAGATTGCTTTATATTTAAATAACTTAAATATGTTAGGTTTTGAAAAAACTAAAGGTTATGCTAACCCAAATCTAATGTATAAATTAAGAGATGAAAGAACAGTTTCATTTAGTGTAAAAGAAGTTAACAAATTATAATAATCAGAAAAACAAATCTTTTAAGATTTGTTTTTTTATTATTTTAATTAAAGTTTATAAATTTATATTTTTTATATTAAAATAAAATAACAATAAAAAAAGGGAGTAGAAACATATGAATAAAGTTATCTATTTAGCTGGTGGTTGTTTTTGAGGTGTTGAAGCATATTTTTCTAAGCTAAAAGGTGTAATTGATGCTGAAAATGGATATGCTAATGGAATTAGTGAAAAAACTAAATATTATAGTTTATCTAAAACTTTACATGCTGAAACAGTTAAAGTTACTTATGATCCAAATCAAATTTCACTAGAAGAATTACTAGTTCATTATTTTAGAATTATTCATCCTGATTCTTTAAATAAGCAAGGAAATGATGTAGGAACACAGTATAGAACTGGTGTTTATTATACTGATATAAATGATAAAAAAGTTATTGAACTAGCATTTTTAGAATACAAAAAAAAATATGATGAATTTTATGTTGAGTTAGAAGAATTAAAAAACTATATGACTGCTGAAGACTATCATCAAGATTATTTAGATAAAAATCCAACAGGTTATTGTCATGTTAATTTAAATGTAGATTTTAATTTAACAGATAAAGAACAAGAACTTATTAAGTTAATAAGAAAAGAATTAAGTTTAGACGAATTAAGCTTAAATGTTTTAAAATATTCAGCAACAGAAAAACCACACACTTCAGAATTTAATGACGAACATAGAAAAGGTATTTATGTTGAAAAAATAACTGGAGAAGTGTTATTTGCTTCAAATACTAAGTTTAATGCTGGTTGTGGTTGGCCAAGTTTTGCAGCTCCAATTAATAATAAAGCTGTTGAATATAAAGCAGATTATTCTCACAATATGCATAGAGTTGAAGTTAGATCAAAAACTGGAGATAACCATTTAGGACACGTTTTTAATGATGGTCCTAAAGAAATGGGCGGATTAAGATATTGTATTAATGGGGCAGCTATTGAATTTATTCCATATGAAGAAATGGAAGAAAAAGGGTATTTTGAATATAAGAAATTTTTAGATTAATTATTTAATAATCTAATTATTAATTTAAATGTTAATATAACTTTATATTGATATATTTGCGAATTTTTAGATTCGTATTTTTTGTTTTAAAGAAAGGGCAAAAATGAAGCACTTATTAAAACTAATAAGTAGTTTAATCATATTAAGTACTGGTATTTTATCAGTTAGTTGTACTAATAAAAATATTAAAAGTAAAGAAGATAATATTAGTAATAATAAGGAGGACAATAAAGATCAAACAAAACCAGAAAATTCACCACAAGACCAACCACAAGCTAATGAACCTAAAGAAGAAATTAATATTAGCGAAGAAGAAAAGCAAGAAGTCATAAATGCTTTAGAAAAAGTTTTTAAAGAACAAGAAGATGCCTTTGGTAGTTTTCATACTTACCAAGATGTTGTTGATCAATTAAAAGTTTATTTAGAAGATAATGGTTTTAAGTATTTAGAATATTTAAAATTAACAAATCAAGAACAAATGTTAATAAATTTAAAAGTTGATAAAGAACATAAAAAGTTAAATGAAATAAGTATAAATTATTTTGATAAGAAAATTATTTTTACTCCTAATACTGTACTAGAAAATAAAGTCCAAGATAAATATAATTCTAATAATAATGAACTAATCCAAATTGGGTACGAATTACAAAGAACCCTTAATAATATCAAATTAACTAATGTTAAAGACACGACTATAAAAGTGCCAAAACATTTGCCATTAAAAATTAATTCACTTGATGAAACTTTTAAAGACTTAAAATCTGAAAAAATAGATAACTTAGAAAAATGAAATACAAAAAACATTAAGTTTTTAACAAAAACTTTTGAAGAGGCCAAAAATTTTAATCAAAGCATTAATTCTTGAGATGTTTCAAATGTTATTGATATGACAGAAATGTTTGCTGGAGCAGCTAAGTTTAATCAAGATTTAAATTCTTGAGATACTTCAAAAGTTCAATCTATGAAAGGGATGTTTTGAGATGCAGAAAGTTTTAATGGTAATATTACAAACTGGAATGTTAAAACTGTTGATGATATGCAAAACATGTTTAGTGGGGCTAAAAATTTTAATATAGATTTAGATAAATGAAATACTTCAAATGTAGAAAGTATGGAAGGAATGTTTAGTAGGACTGATGCTTTTAATGGAAAAATTTCCAATTGAAACACATCAAAAGTTATTTCGATGAAACAAATGTTTCAAGAATCAAAAAGTTTTAAGCAAGATCTGAGTTCATGAGACGTTTCAAAAGTAACTCATGCAGAAATGTTTAGAAAAAGTTCTGAAAAAAATATAATTGATGATTATTTACCTAAATTTCCAGAATCTATACGTAAAACACTTTAAAAAGCTTAATGTGTGTATTTTTAAATTTTTAATAATTTAATTATTAATTTAAATGTTAATATAACTTTATATTGATATATTTGCGAATTTTTAGATTCGTATTTTTTGTTTTAAAGAAAGGGCAAAAATGAAGCACTTATTAAAACTAATAAGTAGTTTAATCATATTAAGTACTGGTATTTTATCAGTTAGTTGTACTAATAAACAAACTAATCCTAATAAAAATATAAATGAGCAAAACAGTTCTTCAAGAAATAGAAGATCTATACCTGATTCTTCTGAAATTAAATTAGAAACTGTAGTAAGTGAAGATATTAAAAATAAAGGTATAGCAGCCTTAAAAAAAGTTTTTAAAGATCAAGAAGAAGCTTTTGGTAGTTTTCATACTTACCAAGATGTAGTTGATCAATTAAAGGTGTATTTAAAGGATATGGGGATATATCATTTAGATTATTTAAAATTAACTAATGAGAATACAAAACAAAATACATTAGAAGTTGATAGCAATAAATCCTTGAATAATATAAATATATCTTATTTTGATAGAGTAGAAACTTTCACTCCTAAAACCGTTTTAAAAGATGAAGTCAAAGAAAAATATGATAGTAGTAAAAATCAATTATTACAAATTGGTTATAAAAAGGATGAAACTTTACAAGTTATAAAAGTAACAAAAGTTAATCCAAAAGTTAAAAAGGTACCCATACACCTACCTTTAAAAATTAATTCACTTGATGAAACTTTTAAAGACTTAAAATCTGAAAAAATAGATAATTTAGAAAAATGAAATACAGAAAATATAAAATTCTTTACTGAAACTTTTAGTGATACAGAAAATTTTGATCAAGATATAAGCTCTTGAAATGTATCAAACGGTATTGATATGACTAAAATGTTTGCTGGAGCAAAAAAATTTAATCAAAATTTAAATTCTTGAGATACAAGAAATGTTAAAACAATGCATGGAATGTTTTGAGATGCTGAAAATTTCAATGGTTCTGTGTTTAAGTGAAATGTAAAAAAAGTTGAAGATATGCAAAGCATGTTTAGTGGAGCCTTTAATTTCAATCAGGATTTAAATGAATGAGATACTTCTAAAGTAGAAAATATGGAAGGAATGTTTAGTAATACAAAATTATTTAATGGTGATATTACTAAATGAAATATATCTAATGTTACATCGATGAGACAAATGTTCCAAGGCGCAAAAGGATTTAAACGTAGTTTAAGTTCTTGAAAACCAATAAAAGTAACCCATGCACAAGATTTTAGAAAAAATGCTGAATCAAATATACCAAAAGAAAATCTTCCAAGGTTTTCGGAAAAAATACTTAACACATTATAGTTTAGTTTTAAAAACACTCATTAAAAAATGAAACTTATAACTAAAAAATAAGTTTCATTTTTTAATTTTTAAATAGTGTAAAATATAAATAGTATAAGAAGGTTGGTGTAAAAATGCTGGTATCTTTTATTATTGTGTCTCAAACACATTTAAATAGATTAAAAACAACTATTGACTCTATAAAACATCAAACTAATGACTCACACCAGACTATTATTATAAATGACTCTAAATATACAGATAATGCAAAAAGAAAATATATAAAAGAAATTTTTGATAATTCAAATAATATTATTTTAAGCGAAAATAATATTCCACAAGATACTTCAAGTGATTGAAACATTGCAATGGAATTAGCAACAGGAAAATATGTTGTTTTTGTTAAAGAAGGCGATTTTTTATATCCCAATTTTGTTGAACAAATTCAAAAAGTATCTGACAAAAACAATGCTGATTTAATAGAATTTAATCAAAATTATAATGGTTTACTTGAAGATCAAATTTCATATAATCTTTTAAAAGGTAATAAATTATATGATTTAAATAAAAATTATGAAGTATTTGCTTATATTCAAAGACTTATTTATACTAAAGCTTTTAAACTTGAGATAATTAAACAAAAAAATTTAAGCTTTAGAAGAAAAGTTAGATTTGACCACTTATTTACTTATAAATTTTTATCTTTAGCAAATAATTGTTATATACTTGATGATTATTTATCATTGCATAGAATTTCTATTATGAAATATTCAGCTTTTGATTTATTAAGACAATGACCACATATTATTAATTACTTTAGACAAATTGATAAATATAAAGTTCTTTCAGATCAATTAACTTATGCTCATTATTATCAAACTTGTTATAAATTTTTAAATTTAATTGAAAAATATAACAACCCTGTTTTATATAAAAAAGCTTTGAATTTTACTCAAAGTAAAGTAAAAAACAAAATTAATGGTTTTGTTAAAAAAAATAAAATCTTTTTAGAAAATAAAGATCCTGAGTTTAATCAAAGAATGAATGATTTTGAGCGTTTTGTATATAGCGAACTTAAAAAAATAAAATAATGAATGATTCTTTAATTACTAGTAAAACAAATGATTTTAAACTAGATATTAATAATTACAAATTAGCTAGTTTATGAAAAGTTTTTTTTGCTAGGCTTTTTGATTTGTTAATTTGCTCAATTCCATTAATTATCATTTCAATTTTTTTAAAACCTAAAACTGGTGATATTATAGGCTTGCTTACTAAGTATTTAGTATCTTTTGTGTGAACTTTTTTTTATTTTGTTGTTTTAAGTTTTTTATTAAAAGGAAATAGTTGTTGTAAAAAACTTTTTAAAATAGAGTTAAAAAGTTTAAATACTAAAAAAATTAGTTTTAAACAAGTATTAGTTAGAGAAATTTGATTTATTTTTATCCCTTTATTTATTGGTTTTATTTTTACAATTATTTTTGCTTTTTTATTACCTAGTAATTTTGTAAAAAAACAAGCTTGAAGAATTTCTTTATCTTTAATTGTTTATCAAATAGGTTTAGTTATTGTTTTATTTTGATTTTTAGGATTAATGATTTCAATTAGACTACAAGCTAATCATCAATCTTTTATTGATATTAAATTGAACTTAATTGTAATTGAAAAACAAAAAACAATAGCAAATAAACAAATTAAATCTAATATAATTCTAACTAGAAATGATAAACATATTTCTTTAAATGAACAACCTGGTAATTTTGATTTAGAATTTATAAATGAGTTAAAACAAGATCTAGATAATGATGATTTAAAAGATAAAAAAAATAGTAAGTAGATGGTGAAAAAATGTCAGTAGATAATTTGTTAGATTTATTAAACGATCAACAATTAGCAGCAGTTTTAAATATAGATAAACCAGTTAGAATTATTGCTGGAGCTGGTAGTGGTAAAACTAGAGTAATTACAACTAAAATTGCTTATTTAATAGAAAAGCAAAACATTGATCCTAGTAGAATTTTAGCTGTAACATTTACAAATAAAGCTGCTAAAGAAATGAAAGAACGTGTTTTGCAAATTACAAACAACTCTTTTAAAAGCCCCTTTATTTCTACTTTTCACTCATGATGTTCTAAAGTATTAAGAATTGATGGAAAACATATTGGATTAGAAGATAAGTTTTTAATTATTGATAGTGATGATCAAAAAAGAATTATTAAATCAGCTTTAAAAGAATCAAATATCGAACTAAGTGAAAATGACAAAAAAACTTTTGATAAAAAAATTCTTTATAAAATAAAAGAATGAAAAGAAGAATTAGTTGATCCAAGTGAAGCTATTTTAAATGCTACAAGTACTTTAGAAAAAAACTTTGCAGTTATTTATAGGTTGTATCAAAATACACTTTTAAAAAATAATTCTTTAGATTTTGATGATTTGCAAATTTATGTTTATCGATTATTTAAACAAAATAATGAAATTTTAAATAAGTGAAGAAATGCTTATGATTATGTTTTAGTAGATGAATTTCAAGATACTAATGAACTTCAATTTAGCTTAATTAAATTTTTAACTATAAATACTAATCATTTAACAGTAGTTGGTGATCCTGATCAAACTATTTATTCTTGAAGAGGTGCTAAATTAGATATTATTTTAAACTTTAATAAAACATATAGTAATGCTATAAGTATTGTTTTAAATCAAAACTATAGATCTACAAAACAAATACTAGATATTTCTAATAGTTTTATTAAAAACAATAAGTTTAGAGAACATAAAGAAATTTTTACTAATAATAAATCAGGTAAAAAAGTAGTTTTAAAAGAATGTAATTCAAAAACTAGTGAAGCTAGTTATGTAAGCTCTAAGATTAAAGAACTAGTTAAACAAGGTTATCATTATAAAGATATTTTTATCTTATATAGAATGAATGCTTGATCTCAAGAATTTGAAAAAGAACTAGCAAATAAAAAAATTCCTTTTCAATTAATTGGTGGAATTAAGTTTAGAGAAAGAAAAGTAATTAAAGATGCTATGGCATTTTTAAAAATGATTTCAATTAAAGATAATTTATCTAGTCAAAGAGTTTTAGGTTTAATTCCAAAAATTGGAAATATTACAATTGAAAAAATTATAAATACTGCTAATTTAAACCATTTAAATATATTTGATTTAATTACAAATGAAGACAAAACACTTTTACATTCAATTACTAAAAATTTAGATGAACTTATTGAAGTGTTTAAAACAGCTCATCAATTATATTTAGATAATACAAATATTGAAGAAATTTTAAAATATTTACTAATTCAATCTGGTTATGAAAATAAATTAAAAATTAGAAAAGAACAAGATGATTTAGAAAATATTAACGCTTTATATGATCAATTAAAAAGATTTGATGAAGATTTTGATCCAAAGTATTATAGTGAAGAAAATAAACTAATTGCTTTTTTACAAGAAGAAGCTTTAACTAGTGATATTGATGAAGCTGAACAAATTGATAAAGTTTCATTACTAACAGTTCATGCTGCTAAAGGATTAGAAAATAAAGTAGTTTTTATTACCGGATTAAACCAAGGAATTTTTCCATCACGAATATCTGAAACTAGTATTAATGAATTAGAAGAAGAAAGACGTGCTTTGTATGTTGCTTTAACTAGAGCAAAAGATGAGTTATTTTTAACTTATGTTAAAGGCGATTATTCTCATATTATGCAATCAGAATTAAAACCAAGTAAATTTATTCATGAACTTGATAAAGACTTATATGAATTTGAAACTCAATTTTTAAATACTTTACTTTATGATTCAAATGATTATAAACAAAGTTCATTTTATGTTAGTCCAAAACAACATAATTTATATAATGTTGGTGATCATGTTGAACATAAATTATTTGGAAAAGGTGTTGTAGTTAAAATAATTAATGATCAGCTACAAATTTCATTTACAAATTCAAGTTATGGAATTATGATGATTGCTACTAATAATTCTGCTTTAAGTAAGGTATAATATTTAAATGTAGTTTAAATAAGAATGATATAATAATATTGTTAAATTTTAGGAGGATTAGACTCATGGCAAAGTTTTCAGCTATCATTACAGATAAAGTAGGATTACATGCAAGACCAGCTTCAGTACTAGCTAAAGAAGCTTCTAAATTTAGTTCAAACATTACTATAATAGCAAATGAAAAACAAGGTAATTTAAAATCAATTATGAATGTAATGGCAATGGCTATAAAAACTGGAACCGAAATAACTATTCAAGCTGATGGAAATGATGCTGATCAAGCAATACAAGCAATCAAACAAACTATGATTGATACAGCTTTAATACAAGGATAATTTAATTTAAAAACAACCATTTAGGTTGTTTTCTTTATTAATAGAAAGTTATTTTAAAATGATTAAAAAATCTAGTATCAAAAAGTACTTTAAAACAATTAAAGACTCTAGTATTAAAGATATTAGTGTTGATCAACAATATCCATTTGATTTTAAGTTTTATAAACCTAAAGTTGAAGGAATGATTATTTTATTTTCATTAGTTATTTTGCCATTAATTACAGTAATTTTTTTAAATGTTTTTAAAACTCAATTAAATATAACAGATGAAAGATTAGGATTAATTTTTCAACTTTCAAGTATTTTATTTACTTTAGTTGGAGCGATCATTTTTTGATCTAGAAATCCTATGAGTTTTTGAAAATCTGGAGTTGGAATATTATTTGGTTTTCCAATATTTTTACAACTATTTGGATTAGCTTTTGGTTTATTAGCAAATTTAGTTGGTGTTTTTAATAATAACAATAATAATGCTTGATCTGATATTTATAATCTTTTAGTTCAATCTGTTGCTGAAATTTTAGTAATTATTTTTGCATTTAGTAAAATAAATAATTTAAAAAGTAAAGTTAAAAAAACTTTTAAAGAAAATAAAAAACTTTTAATACCCATTGCAATTGCTTTTGCAATTGTTGCTTTTTTTGTAGGTAATACTTTATATAGTTTAATAATTACAGAATTAAAGTTAAATTTAGGTGAATCAAAAAATCAAGAAGGTTTGGTTTCACCTTTTAAAGTACAAGGAATTACTAAATACATTTATATGGTTTTATTTATCATTTTAACTGTTTTTATAGCTCCTTTATGTGAAGAAATAGTAGCTAGACAAGCTCTATTTACAGGTGTTTCAAATAAAGTTTTATCAATCATAGTATCTAGTTTATATTTTGGAATTTTACATATTTCAAGTGGAGATGTTTATAATATTTTTCCATACGTTATAGGTGGGTTTTTCTTTTCATTAGCGTTTAGTTTTTCTAAAGGTAATTTAAGTTATTGTTGATTATCTCATTCTTTTTATAATTTAATTTCAGTAGTTTTAATAATAGCTAGTTTATACATAAAATAGTTATGACAAAATTTATTGTTAATAAAAATGATCAAAATCAAACTTTATTTAAATTTTTAAAAAAAACTTTTAAAACTACTCCTATAAGTGTTATTTATAAGTGAATAAGAAATAAGTCCATTAAGATAAACTCTAAAAGAGTTAATGACAAAAATTATTTATTAAAAATAAATGATGTTGTTGAAGTGTATGATTCAAATAAACCAATAATTAGAGATCAGTTTAACTATATTAGTAATGTTAATTTAGATATTGTTTATGAAGATAATAATATTTTAATAGTTAATAAACCTAATAATTTAGAAATGCATTCAATTTATAATTTGTGTTTAGATGATATGGTTAAATCTTATTTAGTAGATAAAAAAGAATATGATATTTATTTAGAAAATTCTTTTGTAATTTCTCATGTTCATCGTTTAGATAAACTAACTAGTGGTTTAGTAATTTATGCTAAAAACAAAATTAGTTCAATTATTTTAACTAATGCTTTTAAAACAAAAGATCAAATTAATAAGTATTATTATGCACTAACTAGTTATGATTGAAATTTAAATGACTTTTTACAAGTTAATGGTTATATTAACTATAATAGTAATACTCAAAAAGCTGATTTTAGTTTAGTTGAAAAAAATAATTATAAATATTGCCAAACTGAGTTTAAACTAGTTAATAAAAATTTAATTTTAGTAAAATTAATAACAGGTAAAAAACACCAAATTAGAAGTGTATTAAGTTTTTATAATAATCCTATTTTAAATGATTTTAGATATAATGGTAAAAAAGAAAATGATCAAAAAATGATCTATTTAGCAGCTTTTAAAATTGAATTTAAAAGCTTAAAAAAGCCTTTAGATTATTTAAATAATAAAGTGATTATAAAAAACCCAGATTGAATTAGTAGGAGGTAATTATGCAAACAAATGTTGAATCAGCAACTGCTAATATACCTATTAATACAAGTGAAAAAACTACTTCAGCTAAAAGTGGTGTTTTTAGTGCTTTATTAGGTGTTGTTATTTCAATAACTAATATGATAATTCAGTTTTTATTAATTTATTGAGTTTTACAAAGTTTTGGAACTGAAATAAATGGGTTTATTAGAATTTCTATGTCACTTTCAATAATTGGTGGAACTGCTGAAGGAGCTTTAGCTTTATCAACAGTTTTAATGCTAACAGAGCCTTTGAGTAAAAAAGATTGAATTACAGTTAATGAAATTTATTCAACTTCAAAAAGAAATTATAATAATAAGATTGTTTCTGGTTTTATTTTAGTTTTTTTATTATCTATACTTTATCCATTACAAATTGCAATTTCACCAATGATTACAAGCAATCAACCAATTAAATGAGGAATTGATTTTATTGCTCCTTTATCAAAAAGTTCATCTAGTTTAAAGTTTTGAGAATTAAGTTTAATTTTTTTAATTTTAGGATTTAAACAAACTTTAACAGCTGGACTTTTTGGTGTTTATGAAAATATTATGCAAGCAGATCAAAAGAATGCAACTAGAAAATTAGTTATTTTATTTACTGATATGCTGTTTTATGGTGCGTTTTTTATAGGATTAAATTCTTATATTTCTTTAAATGATAAATATTCACCAGTTTATTTATTTTTACCGTTTTTACTTTATCCATTTATAAGAGGACTTATAATTAAAATTTATATTAAATCAAAATATCCATTTTTAAAGTTTTACGCTGATTTTAATAATTTAAGTTTAATTAGAAAATCTACAAAAATTTATTGATCTTCTATTGGTCAATCTATTTTAATTAATAGTGATTTGCTTATTATCTTTTTAGCTTTAGGTTCAATTGGTTTGAAAGTTTCTTCTTTACTTTCTTTATATATGGTAGTAGCAATTAATTTAAGAGTTATTATGACTACTTTAATTACTTCATTTAGGGAATATTTTTTAAGTGTTATTATTAAAAAAGGTCGATTAGATTGAACAACATATTCTAATTATGAATATTATACTTATGTTGTAGCTATATTTTCATTTCTTTTTACAAGTGCAATAACTCCTTATGTAGTTTCAGGATTATTTTCAAAAATCATAATTAATGATGTTGATACAAATGGATTAACAAAAAATACAATTAAATTTATAATTTCTAGTTTTAATTTTTCAACACTTTTTGGTTTTACAACAAGTTTAATTGTTGTTTTAGAAGGAAAATTATCTTTAATACAAGCAAAAGGAATGAATAGAGCAATTGTTAAGCCAATTAATATTATTGCTTTTAGCTTTTTTATAAGTAGTTTTATTACTACTTTATTATTAAACCGCTTTATTAGTGATGTTGAAACTAAAATTACTTCTGTGATTGAAGCATTTTATATTTTTAAGATTTTCTTTTTAATAGTTGCTTATATATATTTGTGATTCTTTTCTTGAGATAAGTTAGTTTATAATGCTAAGTTTGATTCGATTTTTACAAATATAATTTATTTAATTCTTTCAGCAGCAATTATTGGAATAGTTTTACTAGTTTTATCTACTATAGCTCATATTAATTTAGATGATGAAATTCCTGTTAACTTTAATATGCTTTTAACAGTTATTGCTATAACATTTTTTGTAGGTTTAGTTTTAATAGTAGTAGTTCCTTTAATATTTAATAAATCAATAGGTAAAATATTTTTTTACAGCTTACCTATTATTAAACAAATTGCAAGAAAAAAAGAAATTTTAGCAAAAAAGAAACTTTTTGAAAAAGAAGGTATAAAAATTGATGAACTATTATTAAAACAAGAAGCTTTATTAAAAGCTATGAATGGTTTTGAAAATGACAAGGTTATTAATCAAAATGAATTTGAAAAATATTCAAAATACAAACCTAAACCTAAAATTTATACTTTAAAATTTAGTGATATGAAAAAAGATGAATCGGAGTATTAAAAAATGTCAAAAGAACAAATTCTACTAAGAATTAATCAATTAAAAGAACAGTTAAACTTATGATCAAAACAATATTATGTTGATGATAACCCAAGTGTTGATGATACTGAATATGATTTAGCTTTAAAAGAACTAATTAGTTTAGAAAATTTATATCCTGAATTTATTACTAGTGATTCACCTAGTCAAAAAGTTGGTGGAACAGTTAGTGAAAAGTTTTTAAAAATAACTCATAAAACACCAATGTTAAGTTTAGGTAATGTTTTTAATTTTGATGAATTTTTAGAATTTAATACTCAAGTAAGTAAAGTTTCAAATAATTTAAATAATGAATATGTAGCTGAATTAAAAATTGATGGTTTATCAATTTCATTAGTTTATGAAAATGGAGTTTTAGTATCAGCTGCTACTAGAGGTAATGGAGTAATTGGTGAAGATGTTACTACTAATGTAAGAACTATTAAATCCATTCCTTTAAAAATTAGTAAAAAAGAACGTGTTGAAGTTAGAGGAGAAATTTATTTATCTAAAGCTGAGTTTGAAAAAATCAATCAAAAAAGATTATTAAATAATGAAGATTTATTTATAAATCCAAGAAATGCAGCTGCTGGTACTTTAAGACAGTTAGATTCAAAAATAGTTGCAAGTAGAAATCTTGATGCTTTTTTATATTATTACATTAGTGATGATTCACCTAATCTTAATCAATATGAATCTATTTTAAAACTAAATCAGTTAGGTTTTAAAACTAATAAAGAAACAATGTTATGTAAAAATTTAGATCAAATTAAAGCATATATTGATAAATATACTAATTTAAAAAATGATTTAGATTATCAAATTGATGGAATTGTATTTAAAATTAATGATAAAAATTTACAAAATAGTTTAGGATTCACTAGTAAGATTCCAAAGTGAGCAATTGCTTATAAGTTTCCAGCTGAAATCAAGCAAACTAAACTATTAGATATATTTGCTACAGTTGGAAGAACTGGAAAAATTACTTATAATGCTAAACTTGAGCCTGTTTTTTTAATGGGAGCTACAATTAGTGCTGCTACTTTAAATAATGCAGAATATATTAAGTCAAAAGATTTAAGAATTAATAGTATAGTTAAAATAAAAAAAGCTGGAGATGTTATTCCAGAAGTTATTGAAGCTATTAAAGATGAAACTTTTTATAACTTAGAAGTTTTTCAACCTATATTATATTGTCCAAATTGTCATTCTTTATTAGAAAAAAATGAAAATGAAGTTGATCAGTTTTGTATAAATTCTTCTTGTTCTATGAAAATATTAAGATCATTACAACATTTTAGTAGTAGAGAAGCTATGAATATTGTTAGTTTAGGAGATAGAAGTTTAGAAATTTTATTTAATTTAGAAATTATTCAAAATATTTCAGATATTTATAAGTTAGAAGAATATAAAGATCAGATTTTAGCAATTGAAAATTTTGGTTTAAAAAGCTATTTAAATTTAATTGATTCAATTAATATGTCTAAAAACAATTCTTTAGAAAAAGTTTTATTTGGTTTAGGAATTAGACATATTGGAAGTAAAACTGCAAAAATTTTAGCTAGAAAATATCAAAATATAGATAATTTAATGAAAGCTAGTTATGATGAATTAATTCAAATAAATTCAATTGGAGAATCATTAGCTTTATCTATTATTGATTGATTTAAAATAGAAGATAATTTAAAACTAATTAATGAGCTAAAATCATTTAACATCAATTTTAATTATTTAGGAGCAAAAATTAATTCTGATTCAATAATTGCTAATAAAACATTTGTAATTACTGGAACTTTAACAAGACCAAGAGAAGAATTTAAAACATTAATTGAAAATAATGCTGGTAAGATAAGTGGTTCAATTTCTAAACAAACTGACTATTTATTAGCTGGTAATAATGTGGGTTCTAAACTAGAAAAAGCAAAAAAATTAGGTGTTATAATTATAGATGAACAACAGTTTTTTGATTTATTAAAATCAGAGAAAGGATAATATGTCAAATAGATTTAATAAAGAATTTTGAAAAGAATTAGCTCATGATTTTATGTTTGAACTAAATGATGAAGAACTTGAAAATTTAATGAGTGTTGAAGATAAACTTTTTGATGATTTTAAAAAAATCACTAGTATTGATACAACTGGAGTTGAACCAACTTTTTATACAATTAATCAAATTCATTCTTATTTAAGAGAAGATGTTGTGGTTCAAACAAACACACAAAAAGAAATTTTAGAAAATGCACCAACTAAACATGATAATTACATCACAATAGCAAGGGTGGTTAAATAATGCAAGATTATAGAAAAAAAAGTATTTTTGAAATTCACCAAGATTTAGTAGATAAAAAATATACTGTTTTAGATCTAACTAAAGAAGTATTAAAGAATTTAAAATACGAACTAGATTCTAATGCAATTAATTATTTAGCTGAAATTCATGCTTTAAAACAAGCAAAAAAAGTTGAAGAAAATTTTGATAAAAATAATTTATTATGTGGTATTCCATATATTTGTAAAGATAATTTTTCAACAAGAGATATTCCAACTACAGCTTCATCAAAAATATTAGAAAATTATATTCCAAATTATTCAGCAGCTTTAGTTGATTCACTAGATAAAAATCAGTCTATATTAGTTGGAAAATCTGCTTTAGATGAACTTGGAATGGGTGGAACTGGATTATTATCATGTAATGGTAAGATTACAAATCCATGAGATAAAAATCGTATAGTTGGTGGTTCTAGTTCTGGATCTGCTTATTTAGTAGCTAAAGGATTAGTTCCATTTGCAACAGGAACTGATACTGGTGATTCAATTAGAAAACCAGCTAGTTATAATGGAATAGTTGGGTTTAAACCAACTTATGGAGTGATTTCAAGATATGGGCTATTACCATATGCTCCAAGTTTAGATACAGCTGGATTTTTTACTAAAAATGTTGATGATATGGCAGTGTTGTGTGATGCTTGTTATGATAATGATAATAGAGATTTTGCATCAACAACAGCTGATCATTTTGACTTTTTAAAACAAATAAATGATTTTAGTAAAATTAAAGCTTTTGGATATATTACTTCTGTTATAGACAATTTAGACCAAGAACATAAAAATCAATATTATAAATTATTTGAAATATTAAAGAATAAAGGTTATCAAGTTAAAGCTTTAGATTTTAGACAAGATTTATTAGAAGCTGTTTTACCTGTTTATTTAATGATTGCAAATAGTGAAAGTGTTTCAACTAACTCTTGTTTAGATGGAATTAAATATGGTAAAAGAGCTGATGGAAATGATTATAATGAAATTATGATTAATTCAAGAACTCAAGGCTTTGGTGAAATTGTTAGACGTAGATTTGCAATTGGATCACTAGTTTTAAAAGGTGAAAATCAAGAAAAATATTTAGTACAAGCTAAAAAAGTTAGAACTTTAATTAATCGTGACTTTAATAATTTATTTGAACAAGTTGATGTTTTATTATTACCACCATCACTAAATATTGCTCCACTAATTGAAGAAATCACTAACCCAAATAAAAAATCTCATGAAAAAGATTTTATTGACAATATTTTAGTGTTAGCTAATTTTACAGGTACTCCTTCAATTACTATTCCTTTTTTTGAAATTAAAAATATGCCAGTTGGAATTAATATTACAACAAAAGTTAAAACAGATTTATTAACACTACAAGCAGCTAAATTATTAGAAAATATTATTGGAATTAAAAACCAAATTGTTGAGGACTAATATGCAAAATTTTGAAATTATTATTGGAGTTGAAAATCATGTTGAATTAAAAACCAATTCAAAAATGTTTTCACCAAGTAAAGTTAGTTATGGAGAAGTTCCAAATACTTTAGCAAATGAAATTGATTTAGCTTATCCTGGAACTTTACCAAGTGTTAATAAAAAAGCTGTTGAACTTGCTGTATTAGCTTGTAATGCTTTAAATATGCAAATTGATACTTTGTTAACTTTTGATCGTAAGAACTATTTTTATCCAGATTTAACTAAAGGTTTTCAAATCACTCAACAATTTAATCCAATTGGAAGAAATGGTAGTTTAGAAATAGCTTTAGAAAATGGAAATAAAAAAGTAATTGAAATTGAACGTTTGCATATTGAAGAAGATACTGCAAAACAAGTTCATAAAGATAATTTAACTTACCTTGATTATAATAGATCTGGTGTTGGGTTAATTGAAATTGTTACAAAACCAGTATTAAGAAATGCTGAAGAAGCTTGTTTATATGTTGAAAAGCTTAGAGAAATTTTATTATTTTTAAATGTTAGTGATGTAAAAATGAATGAAGGTTCACTAAGAACTGATTTAAATATTTCTTTAAGACCTTATGGTAGTGATAAATTTTCAAATAAAGTTGAAATTAAAAACTTAAATTCTATTTCAAATATTAAAAAAGCTGTTGAATTTGAAATTAATAGACAAAAAGAAATTTTATTAAAAAATCAAATTGTTGAACAACAAACAAGAAGATATGATGATCAAACTAGTTCAACTATTTTAATGAGAAGTAAAATTGATAGTATTGATTATAGATATTTTAGAGAACCAAATATTTTTCCAATTCAACTAGAAAAAAGTTGAATAAAAAATGTTATTTCAAATTCTCCTGAACTAGCAGATCAAAAACGTATTAGATATGTAAATGAATTAGGTTTAACTAGTGAAGATGCTAATATTATTTTAACTAGTTTAGAAATGACTAATTTTTTTGAAAAAACTATTAAATTAACTAGCAATTATAATAAAGTTGCTAAAATGTTGATTTCAGAAATTCAAGCTAAATTAAATTTAGAAAATAAAACTATAGATCAAATTAAACTAAGTCCAGAAAATTTAGCTAGTGTAATTAATTTAATTGATAAAAATATTATTTCATCAAAACAAACTAAAGTAATTATGCCAATTATATTAGATTCAAATACTGAAACTGTTGAACAAATTGTTGAAAGACTAAACTTAAAATTAATTACAAATAAAAATGAAATTTCAAAATTATTAGTAAATATTATTAATCAAAATAAAGAGCTATTAGAACAATATCCTACTCGACCTGAAAGAGTAATTAAAACAATTATGGGTCAGTTAATGAAACAAACTAATGGTAATGTTGATCCAGAAATTGCTAATCAAATCGTTATTAAATCTATTGAACAAAACTTATAATAAAGATAAAAAAATGGACTTATGTCCATTTTTATTTTATTGATCTTGAGTTAAAGTGTTTGAGTCTGTTTCTTCATCAATCATTCCTTGAATTTTTTCAGCAAGACTATTAATAATTGTAGTTCTTGCAAAAACTACAATATGATCTCCTTCTTTTAATTCTGTATAATCATCTGGTAGTAAAATTTTACCTTTTCTTCTAATTTGAATAATATTAAAATCTTTGTTTGCAGCTAGACCAACTTGCTGAATATTTTTATTAAACAAGTCAGGGTTTTTAACTTCTAAAGTTGAAGAGATAAATTCATCATCAATTGAATGTACTTCAATATCAAAATCAATATTAAAAATAACTCTAGTTGCAGTAATTTCTCCAGCAATTTCATTAGGAACAATTATTTGATTTTCACTTAGTCCTAAAGCTAGTAAAACTCTTCTATAATTATCATCTTTTGCTTTAACTGTAATATTGTTACATTTTAAATCTAATAAGTTTAAAACAGTTACTAGTGATGATTCTAATTCATTTTCGATTCCAACAATCACTCAATCATATGATTGAATTCCTTTTTTTGCCAGAGCTACTTTATTAGTTGTATCAATTACAATTCCTTCAACTGTATCAAATTCAGATAAATATAAATTTAAACGTCTTTCATCAATGTCAAAAACAGTTACAGATTGTCTTTTTTGTACTAAAGTTTGAATAACAGATAAAGTAAAGTTAGAAACACCAATAATTGCAAAGTTTTGTTTTTTTGCCATAATTTATTCCTCTTTAACTAATTAAATTATACATTTTTATCAAAATGATATAATAATATATTGAAAAGAGGTGGATTTATGTTTTTTAAGAAAAAAAATAATAAAAAACATTCTATAAAAATCACCTCAAAGTTATTTAAAAAAACTCACAATATTGATGAAAAAAAATATAAATTTTTCCGATTAGTTAAAGATATTTGACCACTTTCTAAAACTTCAGGAAAGATTTTTTTAATTTATGTTGCGATTATTTTATTAGGTGGATTATTATTGTCAATTCCTAATTTTTCACTAACTAAAACTGGATCTAAATATAATTGAGATTTTTTAACTGGAATATTTATTGCTTCATCTGGATTTAGTGATACTGGTTTAACTGTTTTAGATGTTTCTCATTCTTATACTTTTTGAGGACAGTTAATTTTATTATTACTAATTGAATTTGGTGGAATTGGAGTTTTAACTTTTAAAATTGTTTTATTTTTAATTATTAATAAAAAAATATCAATTTCAGATACTATAGTTGCTCAATCAGAAAGAGGGAGCTCAACTACTAGTTTAACTATTGACTTGATTAAAGATGGATTTATTTGGTTAACTTCAGTTCAAGTAGTTTCAGCTTTTATTTTATTCTTTTTATTCTTTTTTAACCAACCTTCAAATAACCCTAGTTTAGAAGTTGTTTCACCATATCATGACTTTTGAAAGTCTTTATGGTTTGCTATTTTTCATTCAACTAGTGCTGTAAATAATGCTGGGTTTGATATTATTTCACCAAACTCATTACAACCATATAATGTAGATAATCATAGAGTTTATGCTATTCAAGTAATTTTTATGCTTGAATGAATAATTGGTGGATTAGGTTATCCAACTTTTCATGATATTAAGCGTAAATTAAAAGCTAGAAAAACTAAAGAAAAAATTAGTTTTAGTTTATTTACTAAAATTAACTTTTGAGTTTATTTAGTACTTTTTATTTTTGGGCCATTAGCTGTTTTTGCAACTGAATATTCTAATTATAGTCACTCATTAATTTTTCATTATTTTGATGATGAATTTAAAATTGGAGCTAGTAAGTCAAATACTGTTGTTTTTATGGATATTTTATTTAACACAACAGCTTCAAGAAATGCAGGATTTTCAACAATCGATATTTCAACTTTTAATTCAGGATCAAAAGCTATACTATCAATTTTAATGTTTATTGGATCAGCACCAAGTTCAACAGCTGGAGGAATTAGAACTACAACTTTTGGAGTTTTAATTTTATCAACATTAACTATTGTTAAAAATAGAAAGTTTACAAGTGCTTTTAGAAAAACTATACCTAGTGAAACTGTTAATAGAAGTTATGCAGCATTCTTTATTTCAACATTTTTAATTTTTATTGCTTTATTTATTATTTATGTTGATTCAAATAATGTTTTTCATACTTTAAAAAATTACAATAGTGCTTCAATTAATACTATTTTATTAATTACTAGTGCATTTGGAACTGTTGGATTATCTCCTTTAGCTCATTTTCAAATGTATCAATTAGGAGTTGTTACTAAAATATCAATTATTTTAATCATGTTTATTGGTCAATTAGGAGTTTCAAATACTTTATTAATCTTTTTAAAACCTGCAAGAGATAAAGCTTATAAATATCTTGAAGAAGATATAACTATAGGATAGGTGATAATATGGTTATTTTAGATGGTAAGTTAGTTTCAAAAACTAGAAAACAACTAGTAAAACAACAAATTGATATTTATTTAAATAAAGGATATAGAAAACCAAAACTAGCTGTAATTTTAATTGGAAATGATCAAGCAAGTGAATTATATGTTTCAAATAAAATAAAAGCTTGTAATTTAGTAGGAATTGAATCAATGTTATTAAGATTTGATGAAAATATTAATAGTCAAACACTATCTGATCAAATTAACCAATTAAATAATGATCAATTAGTTGATGCGATTTTATTGCAATTACCATTACCAAAACATTTAAATGAACAAATGTTTTTACAAGCAATTACACCTTTAAAAGATGTAGATGGATTTCATTATATTAACCAAGGAAAAATGTTAGAGGGTTATGATACTATTTATCCTTGTACACCAATTGGAATTATTAATTTATTAAAAGCTTATAATGTTGATGTTAAATCAAAAGATATAACTATTATTGGAACTTCAAATATTGTTGGAAAACCTTTAGCTATTATGCTATCTAATATGGGTGCAACAGTAAGTATGTGTAATAAAAATACAAAGAGTTTAAAAAAATATACTAAAATATCTGATATAGTAATTTCAGCTACTGGAAAACAATTTATAATTACAAAAGATATGATTAAAAAAAATGCTATTGTAATTGATGTTGGAATTATAAGAGATCCAATTACTAATAAAATAGTTGGTGATGTTGATTTTGAAAATGTTAAAGAGCTTTGTTCTTATATTACTCCAGTTCCAGGTGGTGTTGGTCCAATGACTGTTGCTATGTTATTAGAAAACACTTTACAGTTATACAAAAAGCATATAAAGGAATAGTATTATGAAAAACTATTTAAATAGACCAAAAAAGCATTACACATATAATGATATTTTTAAAAAAGCTAATTTAATTATTCAAATAACAAGTGCTATATTTATGTTATTAGCAACTATTGGATTTATGTTTGGAATTGTTGGTATTGTACTTGGAGTTGTTGTTAATACTACAAATATTAAGTTAAATACAATTAGTGGAATTAGCTTAATAATAATTAGTAGTTATGTGTTTTTAATGTGTGCTATTAGTTTGTGTTTATCAGTTATTAGTAATTATCACAAAACTGCAATTTATCTTGAAATTTTATCTATTTTTGCAATTGCTTCTATTGTTTGTATGTTTGGTGGATTTTTAATTATTTTTAGTAATAAAAAATTAGATAATAAAAAAGAACAATTAGAAGAACAACAAATAAATAAAATATTAGATCAAGACCAAAAACTAGATAATAAATCTAATATAGATCAAAGTGATAATAAAAAAGAGTTAATGACAGAAAATGATAATATAGTTTTTAATAATATAAATTCTGACAAACAAGATGAATCAAAAAGAGTTGAAAAGTTTCAACAAGTAAAAAGAACTTATCAATTAGTAAAAGAAAATAAATTAAGTGAAGAAAAATTACAAACTATTTTTGATATTGATCCTGAATTTAAACAAATGTATGATGATTTAAAAAATCAAATTTATTACTAAAATAAGCAATTTTGCTTATTTTTTATTTTTATTTAAATTATTTTAAAATATACTAGTAAAAAAAATAATAACTTGTAAAATATAGGCATTAAAAGAAAGGGTATATTATAGTATGAAAGTATTATTAAAAGCTTTAAGCTTGTTATTAGTAAGTAGTTCATCTTTATTAGTTATTAGTTGTTCAAATAAAAATTCAAATAGTACTATAAAAGATAATAGTTCTAATAATCAAAAACAAGAAAAAGAAATCATTAAAAAAGTTTTAACATCAGAACAGAAAGAAACTATTAATTCCATTTTTTTATCTCAACAAGATGCATTTGCAAACTTTCATACTTATCAAGATGTTGTTGACCAACTTAAAGTATTTTTAAGTGAAAAAGATCTAAACGAAGTTATTTTATTTGATGAAAATGAAAAAAATAAGCATTTAGTTTTAGATGATAATAGTAATAATAACTCTGTTAAAATCAGAGTTTTTGGTAATGCTTTTGAGTTTAAACCAAAAACTGTAAAAGAATATGTTGAAACTAAATATAGTGATGAAACAAAAACAAAAGTTATTCAACTAGGATATAAAAAAGAAACAATAAAAAGTGTAGATTACTATGTCCTAGATAGATTAGATAAAAATACAAAAGAAGTTCCAATTCATTTACCAATAAAAATTAATTCTTTAAAAGAATCATTTAAAGAATTTGAAAATGATAAAGTTAATAATCTAGATAAGTGAGATACTAGAAATATTACTAGTTTAAAAAATACTTTTGAGTCAGCTAAAAATTTTAATCAGGATATTTCAATGTGAAATACATCAAATGTTAGAAATATGACAGCAACATTTTTTGAAGCAGAAAAATTCAATCAACCGTTAGATAAATGAGATGTTTCTAAAGTAGTAGATATGGAATCAATATTTGATGGGGCAAAAGAATTCAATCAAAGTTTAAATGATTGAAAAATAAGTAGCTTAGTAGAATTTACATATGGTTTTAGAGGTGCATTAAAATTCAATCAACCGTTAGATAAATGAGATGTTTCTAATGTAAAAACTATGGATGGATTATTTACTGAAGCGTATGAATTCAATCAAAACATCAGTTCATGAAATACAGGTAATGTTGAATCAATGAATGGGATGTTTTCTGATGCTAAAGCATTTAATCAAAATTTAAGTAAATGAGATGTTAAAAAAGTTGGAAATTATCAAAATTTTGCTAGCGGATTAAGGTCAACTATGACTAGAGATAAACTTCCAAAGTTTAGTGGTGCTAGACAAGATGATAATTTTATTTATGGTTTTTCAAAATAAGTTAAAAAAATTAAAAAATGTTATGAAAATCTTGAAAACTATAATTAGTAATGGTAATATCTTTAGTGTCTTAGATAAAAGTATGACCAATTAAAAGATTATGGCTTTTTAGCTCAGCAGGTAGAGCAACCGGCTGTTAACCGGTTTGTCACAGGTTCGAGCCCTGTAAAAGCCGCCATTATCTTGGCCTGTTGGTGAAGCGGTTAACACACACGGTTTTCATCCGTGGACACACGGGTTCGAACCCCGTACAGGCTACCATATTTTTGGAGTGTTAGCTCAGCTGGGAGAGCTCCTGCCTTACAAGCAGGCGGTCATAGGTTCAAGTCCTATACACTCCACCATTTTTTATTTTTGCTGACTTAGCTCAGCAGGCAGAGCAACTGACTTGTAATCAGTAGGTCGTAGGTTCGATTCCTATAGTCAGCACCATTAGAAAATTCGAGCACTATAGTGCTCTTTATTTTTAAACAACCAAATATCTTACAAATTGTTCTATTTGACATTCATATTACTAATAAGATAAATTTAATTATTTATAAAAGAATTTGATTTATATAATTTAAGAAGATCATTTTGATCTTCTTTTTTTGTTTTATATTAGCTAAAAATAAAAAGTAAGCTTTAAAACTTACTTTTATCATATATTAATTAGTTATAAAACATTATTGAAAGTTTATTTATTGCTTTTTGTTTTAGGTTCGATTATTTTTTTAATAGTTACACCAGCTAAAATAAGTATTCCACCGATTGTATTAATAACTATTGGATAAAATAATGGGATTGATATGGCTGCTATTAATATTAAAAGAGTATCATTGCTTTTTTTAATAGTTGATAAGCCAGAAATACTCATTAATAAAAGTATAAAAAAGAATACAGGTTGAGTATATATACTTGCTAAATGTGGTGTTAGTCCATTTCTGCTAAATATAATATTTCCATTATGCAAATCTTTTGTTCATATAACAGCACTTTCTGTCATTATTATAGTTCCTGCAATTGAACCTAATAAAGTTAAAACTAATCCTACTAGAATCAACTCTTTATATTTAAATGGTTTTTGAGTAGTTTTTAATGAACTAGATTTTTTTTGAGTTTTTAGAGTGTTTTTTTCTTTAACTACTTGATTACTATTACTTATCATTTGAGTATCAGTATTTGTAAGTGTTATAACTGGTGCATTTGTCATATTAAATACACCAATTATTAGTAAAACCCCACCAATAATAAACCCAAAACCAATATTTAATATACCAGCTACTAAAATTAGTTTTTTATTATTAATAAATTTTGGAATAGTAATAAGAATACTTAAAATTAATGAAGTAATTGCTAATCCTAGTCCTATAAGATTAAAAAATGCTTTAAAAAGTAAACCAGGAAGTGGGAAAAAATATGCAATTGTAACATTTACATAAAGCATATAACCAATAAAGGATATTGAAGTAATAGAACCTAATGTTGAGATAATGCTACCTATTAAAATAAGAATATTATTTGATTTATTTTTCATTATTCACTCTCTTTTCTATTTTGATTAAATGTAAACATAAGCTTCTAAATAAATTATATTATTTTATAAAAAAAAAAAAAAAAACAAAAAAGTTATGTATTTAGGGTTTAGAAATATTTCTAGAAAGTTAGTGTAACTAAATAATAAAAAATTTTCTGATTTTTTAAGTTGTAATTTTAAATTCAAATAATTAGTTTATTAAAATGTATTTTAATCTCAGTAATTTGTAAAATGAATATCAAATTTATTAAATAGTATAATTTAATTAAGTCTAATAAGTAAAATGCTTATAAAGATGAAAGGTAGATTATGAAAAAGTTGATAAACAGTTCTGAAACATTAGTTAATGAAATGTTAGAAGGTTTGGTTAAAGCTTATCCAGATAAATTAAAAAGAATTGATAATTTTGATGTAGTTATTAGAAAAAATTCTCCAATTGAAAATAAAGTTGCTCTTGTAAGTGGTGGAGGTTCTGGTCATGAACCAGCACATGCAGGTTATGTTGGATATGGTATGTTAGATGCAGCAGTAGCTGGAGCTGTATTTACTTCACCAACTCCTGATCAAATTTATCAAGCAATTAAATCTGTTGATTCAAAAAAAGGAGTACTATTAATCATTAAAAATTATACTGGTGATATTTTAAACTTTGAAATGGCTCAAGATATGGCTAGTATGGATGGAATAGAAGTAGAATCTGTTGTTGTTAATGATGATGTAGCTGTTGAAGATAGTTTATATACAGCGGGAAGAAGAGGAGTAGCTGGAACTGTTTTTGTTCATAAAATAGCTGGAGCAAAAGCTGAAATGAATGCTTCGCTTCAAGAAGTTAAACAAGTTGCTTTAAAAGTAATTAATAATGTAAGAACAATGGGAATGGCAATTTCTCCATGTATTTTACCATCAACTGGTAAGTCAAATTTCTCATTAAATGAAGATGAAATAGAAATTGGAATAGGAATTCATGGTGAACCAGGAGTTTATAGAAAAAAAATAACACCAGTAAATCAAATAGTAGATATTTTAATAGAGAGAATTTTAAATGATATTACTATTAATAAAGGTGAAGAAATAGCAGTTATGATAAATGGAATGGGTGCTACACCTGAAATGGAATTGCTTGTTATTAATAATCATTTAAATGATTTACTAGTTAAAAAAGATATTAAGATTTATAAAACTTTTGTTGGAAACTTTATGACTTCTATTGAAATGGGTGGGTTTTCAATTTCAATTTTAAAATTAGACCAAGAACTAAAAGAATTACTAGATAAAAAAGCTGATACTCCAGGTTTTAAAGTTTTTTAGTAGATATTTAAAGTAATTAGTTAGTATTGATTAAAAGAATAAATTAAAGTAAATATAATGTTAGAATTACATCAATTTGATGTAATTTTTTGTTTTTTAGTTAAAATTTTTAGTCTTAAAATTATTGAAATTAATTAAAGTATTTAACTTATTAAATAATTAAAAAATAATTGAGTTTCAGCTAGTATTTTTATACAAAAAAGTATAGAATATTAATTGCATGTATATTTTGTGTGCTTTTTTACAACACACCCATAGGGGTTGTTGATTAAATTAGTAAATTTAGGAGGTTAGTATGGCAGAAAACAAGATGAGAATTAAGTTAAAAGGTTATGATCACGCTATTGTTGATCAAAGCATTACTAAAATCATTCAAGCTGCTGAAGGTACTGGAGCTAAAGTTAGAGGACCAATCCCACTACCAACAGAAAAACAAGTTATTACCATTTTAAGAGCTGTTCATAAATATAAAGATTCTCGTGAACAATTTGAAATGAGAACACATAAAAGATTATTAGAAATTTTAAATCCAACTGCAGCAACAATGGATGTTCTAAAAAGAGTTCAATTGCCAAGTGGTGTTGATATTGAAATTAAATTATAATCTTCTATTTATTTAAAGAACAACAAAATATCAAATAGCAGAATATACGTGATTATCAATTAGGAGGAAATAAAATGAAAGGAATCTTAGGTCGTAAGGTAGAAATGACTCAAGTATTTACTAATTCTGGTCAATTAGTTCCAGTAACAGTAGTTGAAGTTCTACCAAACACAGTTTTACAAGTTAAAACTATTGACAGTGATGGTTATGTTGCTGTTCAATTAGGTACTACTGATAAAAGAGTTAACTTAGTAAATAAACCTGAATTAGGACATTTTAAAAAAGCTAATTCAAATCCTAAGCGCTTCGTAAAAGAAATCAGAAATATGCAAGGATATGAAATCGGACAAGTTATTAACGTTAGTGATATCTTTGTTTCTGGTGAATACGTTGATGTTACAGGAATTTCTAAAGGTAAAGGATTTGCTGGAGGAATTAAAAGACATAATTACTCAAGAGGACCAATGGCTCATGGATCAGGATATCATAGAGGAATTGGTTCAATGGGAGCGATCATTAACCGTATTTTTAAATCAAAAAAAATGCCAGGGCACATGGGTAATGCAAAAAGAACTATTCAAAATCTAGAAATTATTGCTATTGATCAATCTAATAACATTATGTTGATCAAAGGATCAATTCCTGGACCTAAAAATAGTTTTGTACAAATTAAACAAAATGTAAAAGGTATGAGTTCTAAACAAGCAGTTGAATTATTAAATAGAAATGCATCAGTTCAAGCATAGTTGAGGTAAGAAATGAAATTACAAGTTTTAGACACTAAAGGTAATGAAATTAAAGAAATTGCCTTAAATGATTATGTGTGGGGAATTGAACCTCATCAACAAGCTATTTATGATACTGTAATAAGTCAACAAGCTGCTTTAAGACAAGGAACTAAAAAAGTTAAAACCCGTGCTGAAGTATCTGGAGGAGGACGTAAACCTTGAAAACAAAAAGGAACAGGTCGTGCTCGTCAAGGATCAATTAGAGCTCCACAATGAAAAGGTGGGGGAGTTACATTTGGACCAACACCAGATATTAACTATAAAAAATCTGTTAATAAAAAAGTAAGAGCTTTAGCTTTTAGATCAGTTTTATCTTTAAAAGTTAAAGAAAATAATCTTGTAATCGTTGACAAATTTGATTTTGCTAAACCATCAACAAAAGAAATGGTTGTAGTAATGAAAAATTTAAAAATTGATGATCAAAAAACATTAATTGTTACAAAAGAAAAAGAAGAATTAGTAGTTAAATCTTCAAATAATATTACTGGAGTTAAAACAATTTCTGCTAACCAACTAAATGTATTTGATTTATTAAATGCTACTAAATTACTAATTACAGAAGAAGCTGCTATTGCAGTTGAGGAGGTATACGCATAATGCATATCACTGAAGTATTAAAAAAACCAGTATTAACTGAAAAATCATTTGCTGGTCATAAAGATAATGTGTATACATTCTTAGTTGATAAAAAAGCTAATAAAGTTCAAATTAAAAAAACTTTTGAAGAAATTTTTGAAGTAAAAGTTGAATCAGTTAGAACTATTAATTATGATGCTAAAGAAAAAAGATTAGGAAAATATGTTGGTAAAAAACCATCATATAAAAAAGCAATCATTACATTAAAAGAAGGTCAAAAATTAGACGTGCTAAGCGACTTATAGAAAAATCGACCCGGATAAATTATTATAAGCGCATTAAATAGAAAGGGAAAACATGGCAATTAAAAAGTATAAATCAACAACTAATGGTCGTAGAAATATGACTACAATTGATTATTCAGCTGTTTTAACAACAAAAAATACTCCTGAAAAGTCATTAGTTGTTTCTAAAAGCTCTAAAGCCGGAAGAAATAATCGCGGATTAATTACTACTCGCCATAAAGGTGGAGGGCACAAACAAAAATACCGTATTATTGATTTTAAAAGAAACAAAAGAGATATTTTTGGAACAATTTCAACAATTGAATACGATCCAAACAGAAATGCATTTATTTGTTTAGTAAATTATGTAGATGGAGAAAAACGTTACATTTTATTTGCAAAAGGAATGCAAGTAGGAATGAAAGTGGTTGCTAGTGAAAATGCTGATATTAAAGTTGGTAATTCAGCACCATTAAAAAATATTCCTGAAGGAACTTTACTTCATAATGTAGAATTAAAACCTGGAAAAGGTGGACAAATTGCAAGAAGTGCTGGTTCATCAGTTCAACTTTTAGGAAAAGATGATGATGGAAGATATGTAACTTTACGTTTATCATCTGGAGAAGTTAGAAAAGTTTTATCTGAATGTTATGCAACAATCGGTGAAGTAGGAAACGAAGAATACAACTTAGTTAACTGAGGAAAAGCGGGTCGTAACAGATGAAGAGGTATTCGTCCAACTGTTAGAGGTTCTGTAATGAATCCAAACGATCACCCACATGGTGGAGGAGAAGGACGTGCTCCAATTGGACGTAAATCTCCAGTTACTCCATGAGGTAAGAAAGCTTTAGGTGTAAAAACAAGAAACACTAAAAAAGCTTCAGAAAAACTAATTGTAAGAAAACGTAGCAAAAAATAAGAAAGGAGAATAGAAGATAATATGGCAAGATCATTAAAAAAAGGACCTTTTGTTGATGAAAATTTATTTAAGAAAGTTACATCAGCAAAAGATGGTGAAGTAATTAAAACTTGATCACGTAGATCAACTATTTTCCCTGAATTCATCGGTAAAACATTTGGTGTCTATAATGGAAAAGAATTTATTCCAGTTTATATTACTGAAGATATGGTTGGAAATAAATTAGGTGAATTTGCTCCAACTCGTAAATTCGGTGGTCATGGTGATGACAAAGGTAAGAAAAAATAATTAGGAAGGATAAGAATTAAACAATGGAAGCAAAAGCAAAATTAAGTATGATTCGTATCTCTCCTAGAAAAATGAGATTAGTTGCAGATACAATCAGAAATAAAGCTGTATCAGTTGCAGTTGCTACTTTAAAAAATCTAAATAAAGATGCTGCTGAACCAATTTTAAAATTATTAAATTCAGCAGTTGCTAATGCTGTTAATAATAACGGTATGGAAGCAGATAAATTATATGTTAAAACAATTTTTGTTAATGAAGGACCAACTTTAAAACGTTTTAGACCTAGAGCTCACGGTAGAGCATATGAAATTTTTAAAAGAACTAGTCATGTTGTGATTGTAGTTAGTGATGAAAAATAAGAAAGGATAGTTAGGAAATGGGACAAAAAGTATCACCAAATGTTTTACGTTTAGGAATCGTTAGAGATTGAGAAAACAGATGATATGCTGAAAAAGATCAATATGTTAAATGATTAGATCAAGATATCAAGATCCGTACTGCTTTATTTAAATTATTAAAAGATGCAGCTGTTTCAAAAATTGATATTGAAAGAACTACAAAAGATCTAACTTTATTTATCAAAACTGCTCGTCCAGCTATCGTTTTAGGTCAAGAAGGTAAAAATATTGAAAAAATTGTTTTAGCTGTTAGAAAAACTGTTAAAAATAAAAAATTAATTGTTAATGTTAGAGTTATTGAAATTAAAAGTCCTGATGCAGATGCAACTTTAGTTGCTAGATGAATTGGTGAACAAATTTCAAACCGTGCTTCATTTAGAACAGTTCAAAAATTAGCTATTAAAAAAGCTTTAAAAGCTGGAGCTAAAGGAATTAAAACTGCTGTAAGTGGAAGATTAGGTGGAGTTGAAATGGCACGTACTGAAGGATATTTAGAAGGTTCAGTACCACTATCAACTTTAAGAAATAATATTGATTATGCTTTATATGAAGCTCCAACAACATATGGTCAAATTGGAGTTAAAGTATGAATTAATCATGGTGAAGTATTTAAAAAAGAAAGAATGAATAATTCACAAATAATGGCAAAACCAAGAACTAATAAAGGAGGTAAAAGATAATTATGTTACAACCAAAAAGAACAAAATATCGTAAACCTCATAGAGTTAGTTATGAAGGAAAAGCTAAAGGAGCTAAAGAAATTAACTTTGGTGAATTTGGTTTAATGGCTTTAGATGGTGCTTGAATTGATAATCATCAAATAGAAGCTGCGCGTATTGCTATGACACGTTATATGAAGCGTGATGGAAAAATTTGAATGAGAATTTTCCCACATATGGCAATGACTAAAAAACCTGCTGAAGTTCGTATGGGTTCAGGAAAAGGAAATCCTGAAAAATGAGTAGCAGTAGTTAAAAAAGGAACAATTATGTTTGAAGTTGCTCAAGTAAATGAGCAAGTAGCTAGAGAAGCTTTAAGACTAGCAATGCACAAATTACCAATTCGTTGCAAATTTGTTAAAAGAGGTGAAAATTAATGGCTAAATCAAAAATGTTAGATTTAAGAAATCTATCTGTTGATGAATTGATTAAAACAAATGAATCAAAAAGAGCTGAATTATTTGCTTTAAAATTCCAAGCAGCAGTTGGAAGTTTAGAACAAACTCACCGTATTAAAGAAATTAAAAAAGAAATTGCAAGAATTGAATTAGCATTATCAGAAAAACGTTTAAGTGGAGAAAACACTAACAAAGTTATTAAAGCAGATTACAACAAAGCTGTTGAAGAAGCAGAAAAAGCTGGAAAAGAAGTTAGAGCAAAACAAAGAAAATTCTTAGAAGAGCAATATGGTCAACAAAGCCAAACTAAAGTAAATGAAGCTGATATTCAAAAAGCAATGCAAGCAGCTGAACAAGAAACTGTTGAACCTGATACTAAAGGAGAAACTAAATAATGCAAAGAAATAGTAGAAGAGTACTAATTGGTAAGGTTGTATCAGATAAAATGGATAAAACTATTACTGTATTAGTTGAAACTTATAAAAACCACCCAATTTATAAAAAGAGAGTTAAATATTCTAAAAAATATAAAGCACATGATGAAAACCAAGTTGCTCAAATGGGTGATAAAGTTGAAATTATGGAAACACGTCCTTTATCAAAAACTAAAAACTTTAGATTAGTTAGAGTTATTGAAAAAGCAACTTTATAATAGGAGATAAAAAATATGATTCAAACATTATCTAAATTAAAAGTAGCAGATAACTCAGGTGCTAAAGAAGTTCGTGTTATTCGTAATCTAGGTGGTTCAGTTAGAAAATTCTCAGGTATTGGTGATATTATTATTTGCTCAGTAATTTCTGCAACTCCAGGTGCTGTTATTAAAAAAGGTCAAGTTGTAAAAGCAGTAATTGTTAGAACTACTCGTGAATTAAGAAGAGAAGATGGAACTTATATTAAATTCTCAGAAAACGCAGCAGTATTAATTAAAGAAGATAAAACACCACGTGGAACTCGTATTTTTGGTCCAATTGCACGTGAAATTAAAGAAGCTGGATTTGCAAAAATTGCATCTTTAGCTCCAGAAGTATTATAGGAGGAACCAGATTATGGCAAAATCAAGAATTTTAAAAGGTGATGTAGTTAAAGTAATCGCTGGTTCACACAAAGGACAAATTGGACCAATTACTTCAATTACAAAAGACAAGCAATGAGTTTCAGTTCAAGGTATAACAGTTAAAAAGCACGTTAAACCAACTAATGAAGATAGTGAGGGAGGAATTAAAGATATTCCTGCAAAACTTCACATATCAAATGTTGCATTACAAGACCCAAAAAATAAAGATCAAGTTACAAAAGTTGGATTTGAAATTATTGATGGTAAAAAAGTTCGTATAGCTAGAAAATCTAAGACTCAAATTAAAACAGCTAAATAAGAAAGGAAATAAATTAGTATGAAATCAAGATTAGAAATTAAATACAAAGATCAAATTGTTCCTGAATTATTTAAAGAACTAAATTACAAGTCAATAATGCAAGTTCCAAAAATCCAAAAAATTGTAATTAATATGGGAATAGGAGATGCTACAACAGATCCTAAAAAATTAGATGCAGCTATATTTGAATTAGAAAAATTGTCTGGACAAAAACCAATTGTTACAAAAGCTAAAAAATCATTAGCAGTATTTAAGTTAAGAGAAGGTATGGCAATTGGTGCTAAAGTTACTTTAAGAGGTAAAAAAATGTATGACTTTTTAGATAAGTTAATTAATGTTGCTTTACCAAGAGTACGTGACTTTAGAGGAGTTTCAAAAACTTCATTTGATGGATTTGGAAATTTTACAACTGGAATTAAAGAACAAATTATTTTCCCAGAAGTAGATTATGATAAAGTTATTAGATTACGTGGTATGGATATTACTATTGTAACTTCTGCTAAAACAAATAAAGAAGCATTTGCATTACTACAAAAAATAGGAATGCCATTTGAAAAATAGAACAAGGGAGATATTATAATGGCTAAAAAATCATTAAAAGTTAAACAAGCTAAACACCAAAAGTTTAATGTTAGAAATTATACACGTTGTAATCATTGTGGAAGACCTCATGCTGTGTTAAAGAAATTTGGAATCTGCCGTTTATGTTTTAGAAAATTTGCTTATGAAGGACAAATTCCTGGTATTAAAAAAGCTTCATGATAGAAAGAGAGAAGATTCAAAAGTATGACAACAGATGTTATTGCAGATATGCTAACTAGAATTAGAAATGCTAATCAAAGATACTTAAAAACTGTAAGTGTTCCGTCTAGCAAAGTAAAATTAGAAATAGCAAGAATTTTAAAAGAAGAAGGATTTATCTCAGACTTCACTGTTGAAGGTGATGTTAAAAAAACTATTAATATTGAATTAAAATACCAAGGAAAAACTAGAGTAATTCAAGGATTAAAGAAAATTTCTAAACCAGGTTTAAGAGTTTATGCACAAGCTAATGAAATTCCACAAGTATTAAACGGATTAGGTATCTCAATTGTTTCAACATCACAAGGAATAATGACTGGTAAAAAAGCTCGACTAGCTAATGCTGGTGGAGAAGTTCTAGCATTCATTTGATAATAGGAGTTTAAATATGTCTCGTATAGGTAATAGATTATTACAAATTCCAAATGGTGTTGAAGTTAAAATAGCAGAAAACAATTTAGTAACAATTACAGGATCTAAAGGAACTTTATCAAAACAATTTTCACCTTTAATCAAAATTGAAGTTGAAGAAAACAAATTAATCACTAAAAGATTAAACGAACAAAAACATACAAAACAATTACACGGAACTACTAATTCATTACTACAAGGTATGTTAACTGGAGTTAGTGAAGGATTTAAAAAAGAATTACAAATTACTGGGGTTGGGTATAAAGCTGCAGTTAATGGTTCTAAATTAAATTTAAGTTTAGGTTATTCACATCCTGTTGAATTTGAAATTCCTGATGGTGTAGTGATTCAAGCAGTTAAACCAACTGAATTAGCTATTACTGGAATCGATAAACAATTAGTTGGTCAAGTAGCAGCAAATATTAGAGCATATAGAAAACCTGAACCATATAAAGGTAAAGGAATTAAATACAAAAATGAAACTATTATTAGAAAAGAAGGGAAAGCAGCTGGTAAATAGTACCAGAGCTTAGGGATTACTAAGTATGAAATTTACTAAAACTGAAGCTAGAAAACGTAGACATTTCAGAGTAAGACATAAAGTTGTTGGTACTGCTGAAAGACCTAGATTAAATGTATTTAAATCAAATACTAATTTCTATGCTCAAATTATTGATGATACTAAAGGAGTTACATTAGTATCTGCTTCTACATTAAAAATGGATTTAAAGAGTAAATCTAATATTCAAGCTGCTGAAAAAGTTGCTGAAGAATTAACTAAAAAAGCTTTAGCAGCTAACATTAATCAAGTAGTATTTGACCGTAATGGTTATTTATATCATGGAAAAATAAAAGCTTTTGCTCAAAAAGCAAGAGAAAATGGATTAAAATTTTAAGAAAGGGTAGAAGAGATTATGACTGAAGAAATGAATGTAGTAGAAACATCATCAGAAATGAATTCTAATGTTGAAAAAGCTTCTACTCCAAAACAAGAAAATAATAAAAGATTTGAAAGAAAATCAAGACCTTCATCTAGACAAAAAGTAGTAAAAGATGAATTTGAAGAAAAAGTTGTAACAATTAGACGTGTTACAAAAGTAACTAAAGGTGGTCGTCACTTTAGATTTGCAGCAGTTGTAGTTGTTGGAAATAAAAAAGGTTTAGTTGGAATGGGAACTGGAAAAGCTAATGAAGTTCCAGAAGCAATTAAAAAAGCAATTAAAGAAGCTAAGAAAAACTTAGTAAGTGTAACTTTAAGAAATACAACTGTTCCACATGAAGTTTTAGGAACTTTTGGAGCAGGTAAGATTTTAATTAAACCAGCTAAAGTTGGTACTGGTATTATTGCTGGTGGGCCAGCTCGTGCAGTTATTGAATTATCAGGAATTTCAGATGTTTATGCTAAATCATTAGGAAGCAATAATGCAATTAATATGATTAGAGCTACTTTTGAAGGACTAAGTTCAATGCAAACTTTAAAAAGAGTTCAAGAGTTAAGATATGGTAAAACTTTTGATAAGCAAAAAGTTGCATTAGTTGAAAAAACTGCTGAAACTAAAAATTTTGAAAAAAAACCACCTAAATCAACAACTAAAAAAATGGCTTCTAAAAAAATTGAAAAAGAAGATGTAATAGCTGAACCGATGATTAAAAATGAAGCTGAAAATTCAGCTGAGTAGTAGAAAGGAGTCATAATTAATGAAATTAAATGAATTAAAATACACACCAGGTAGCAAAAAAGAAGCTACTAGAGTGGGTAGAGGTATGGCTTCTGGAAAAGGAAAAACAGCTACTAGAGGACATAAAGGTCAAAATTCTCGTTCAGGTGGAGGGGTTCGCCCTGGATTTGAAGGTGGTCAAACACCATTATTTAGAAGACTTCCAAAAGTTGGATTTACTTCATTAAATCAAAAACAATATACAATTTTAAATTTAAGTGATTTAGAAACTTTAGGATTAGAAGTAATTAATCATGAAAGTTTAATTGATCATAAAATTATTAAAAATAGTTCAGTATTAGTTAAAATATTAGCTAATGGTACATTAACTAAAAAAGTTGATGTAAAAGTTAACAAAATCTCAAAGGCAGCTAAAAGTGCAATTGAGAAATTGGGAGGAAAAGTAGAGGTGATTTAATGGTTATTAAAAAACCTGCTAATAAAGTTGATAAAAAAAGTACTTTTAAATCATCTAATAAAAAGAAAAATCCTTTTAAATCAAGTTTTCTTACAAAAAATAAAGACTTAATTTACAGAATTCTTTTTACATTATTAGCTCTTATTATTATTAGACTTGGTGTTTATATAACTGTTCCTGGAGTAACTTTAGATAAAAGATTTGCAACCGATTCTAGCAGAATTCAATTTTTTCAATTACTTTCAACATTAGGTGGAGGAAGTATTGGAAGATTTTCAATATTAGCTTTAGGAGTTTCTCCTTATATTACTGCTTCAATTATTGTGCAACTTTTATCAACAGATGTCATTCCTGTTTTAACAAGATGATCAAAATCTGGTGAAAGAGGAAGAAAAAAACTTGATAAATTAACAAAAATTATTATGATTCCATTTGCATTAATGCAAGCTGAAGCAACAATTTTTACTTTATCAAGTCAAGGATTAATTATTCCTGGTTGAGATAATACTAATGCTATAGCAAATTCGGCATTTTATTACATTTTAATTCCTTTAGTAATGTTAGGTGGTTCATTTTTTATGTTATGAATTGCTGATCAGATAACTATAAAGGGTATTGGTAATGGAATTTCAATAGTAATTTTTATAGGTATTATTATTTCAATGCCATCAAATTTAAAATCTACATTTGAATATTGAGTATCAAATTCTGGTGAAGAAGCAAATATCTTTTTTTCAGGATTATTGAACTTTATGATTTATATTAGTGTGTTTTTATTAGTAATTCTATCAGTTGTAATTATGAATGAAGCTGAAAGAAAAATTCCAATTCAACAAACTGGATCAGGATTAACAGATTCTAGTGAACACACCCCATATTTACCATTAAAGTTAAATAATGCTGGAGTTATTCCTGTTATTTTTGCATCAGCAATTATCTCAACTCCAATTACAATTTCTCAAATTATAGAAGCAGTTAACCCAGATAGTGGATTTGTTATATTTACAAGAGATTATTTATCATTTAATACTTGGTGAGGTATTTCAATATTTGGAATCCTAATCGTTTTATTTACATTTTTATATTCTCAAGTGCAAATTAACCCAGAAAAAATTGCTGAAAACTTCCAAAAATCTGGAACATTTATTCCAGGTATTAAACCAGGAAAAGATACTACAAAATATTTAACTGGTATTATTAATAGGTTATCAGTTGTTGGGTCAGTATTTTTAGCAATAATTGCACTATTACCTTATGTAATTTCAAAATTAACTCAACTTCCATCAAATCTTGCGATTGGTGGAACTGGATTAATTATTTGTATTTCAGTTGCTATTCAAACTGTTCAACAATTAAAAGGAAGAATTATTCAACAAAACTTTATTGAGAAGAAAAAAGAAAAATTCACTAATAATATTAATAAGAATAAAACATCTCATATTTGATAAAAAGGCAATACGCCTTTTTTACTTTATTGTTATTTTATATAAACTAAAGTATTTTATTATCTTATTTTGTTTAGAATATAGATTATTATAAAATACATTTATAGTGCTATTAAAAAGGAATTTTATATATGAACATTATGTTATTAGGAGCACCTGGTTGTGGGAAAGGAACACAAGCAGAACAATTAGTCAATAAATTAAATTTTATTCAAGTGTCAACTGGTGATTTAATGAGAAAAGAGATTTCATTAAACACTACATTGGGTTTAAAGTGTCAAGAATATATGAATGCTGGTAAATATGTTCCAGATCAAATTGTTAATCAAATTGTTAATCAATTTTTACAATATAATAATGACAAGTTGATATTTGATGGATATCCAAGAACTTTAGAACAAGCTAAATCATTAGAAAAAATGTTAGATTTATATAATAAAAAAATTGATTATGTATTTTATATAGATGTAAATGAACAAATTTTAATTAAAAGAATTACAAATAGATTAGTTTGCCCATTATGTAAGGCTAGTTTTAATTTAGAAACTAGAAAACCAAAACAAGAAGGTCTTTGTGATTTTGATAATACTAAATTAGTTAAAAGAAGTGATGATAGTTTAGATAAAGTTAAAATAAGACTACAAACTTATAAAGAACAAACTTTACCTTTAATTGATTATTTTAAAACTAATTCTAAATTTATTGAAATTAAAGCAGATAATTTATCAGCAGAACAAGTTTTTAATCAAATTAAAGGAGAATTAAAAATTTAATGATAACAATTAAAAATCAAGAACAAATTCAAAAGATGAAAATAGCAGGCCAAGTTTTAGCAAAAGGTTTAAATTTGTTAAAATCAATGATTAAGCCTGGTGTTAATTGTTTAGATCTAGATAAAGCTTTTGAAGAATTTATTAAACAAAATGGATGTGAATCTAATTTTAAAAATTATCAAGGATTTCCAAAAACTATTTGCATTTCAATTAATGATCAACTAATTCATGGTATTCCAAGAGATCGAGTATTACTTGATGGGGATGTTGTAAGTATTGATGCTGGTTGTATGTATGAAAAATGACATGCAGATAGTGCTTTTACTATGGTTTGTGGAATTGCAAAAAATAAAAAAAATGATATACTTATAAGGGTCACTGAAGAGGCACTAGAATTAGCAATAGCTGAATTAAAACCAGGAATAAGAGTTGGAACAATTGGTTCGATTATTCAAAATTACGTCGAATCATTTGATTTTAGTGTTCCTAGAGATTATACTGGTCATGGAATTGGTTTAGCTTTGCATGAAGATCCTTATATTCCAAATTATGGAATACCAAATACAGGAATTAGATTGCAAGAAGGTATGGTTATTTGTATTGAACCAATGGTTCAAATGGGTACTTATAAAACTAAAATTGCAGATGATAAATGAACAGTGTATTCAGCTGATCATAGTATAACAGCTCATTTTGAACATACAATTTTAATTACAAAAGATGGTTGTGAAGTACTAACTAAAACAGAAAGATAGGTGCATTATCGATGGCTAAAGAGACAGAAATGGAATTTGAAGGCACTGTTGTTGAAGTATTGCCTAATGCCCAATTTAAAGTGAAATTAGAAAATGGCGTAGTTATTAATGCCCACGTGTCAGGTAAAATCCGCATGCATTACATCCGCATTTTACCTGGAGATAAAGTAACTATTGTAATTTCACCATATGATATGACACGTGGAAGAATTACTTATAGAAAAATTGGTAAGTAATTATTTTAAAACAATTGAAGTCATTTAAATGATTGTTGTTTTATTTTAAAAAATACGGAGGTTTTAAAGATGAAAGTTAGATCATCAGTCAAGCAAATTTGTGACAAATGCCGTGTAATTAGACGTAAAGGCCGTGTAATGATCATTTGTGTTACACCAAAACACAAACAAAGACAAGGATAATTGTTTAATTAATAAATTAGAAAGGATACCCTAGAATATGGCTCGTATTAGTGGAGTAGAAATCCCAAATAATAAAAGAGTTGTTGTTTCTTTAACTTATATTTATGGAATAGGGCTACCAACTGCTCAAAGTGTTTTAAAAACTTTAAACATTTCTGAAGATATCAGAGTAAAAGATTTAACAGAAGAACAAATCAAAAATATCTCTATTGAAATTTCAAAATACAAAACTGAAGGTGAATTACGTAGAGAAGTATCATTAAACATTAAACGTTTAATGGAAATTGGAAGTTACAGAGGACTAAGACACCGTAAAGGTTTACCTGTTAGAGGACAATCTTCAAAAACTAATGCAAGAACTGTTAAAGGTCCAAGAAAAACTGTAGCTAATAAGAAAAAATAGAAAGTAGAAAGAAGGGAAAATAATCATGGCAAATCCAAAACCACAAGCTAAGAAAAAAATTAAAAAAAATATTCCTAAAGGTATTGCGCATATTCATTCTACTTTTAACAACACAATTGTTACAGTTAGTGATGAAAAAGGAAATGTTCTTTCTTGATCTAGTGCAGGAGCAATAGGATTTAAAGGTTCTAAAAAATCTACACCTTATGCAGCTCAATTAATTTCAGAAGCAGCAGCCAAAGGTGCTATGGATAACGGTGTTAAAACTGTATCTGTTGAAGTTAAAGGCCCAGGCCCAGGACGTGATGCTGCAATTAGAGCATTACAAATGGCTGGTTTAGAAATTACATCAATTAAAGACACAACACCAATTCCACATAACGGAGTGCGTCCAAGAAAACGCCCAAGAGGTTAATTTATGAAACAATTTGTGAGACCAGAATTTATTCTTTTAAAAGAAGGACAAGATAAAAATTACGGAAAATTTAGTGTATCGCCTCTAGAAAGAGGGTTTGGTATAACTTTAGGTAATGCGATTAGAAGAACTTTATTAGCAGCAACTCCCGGAGCAAGTGTTTATGCGATAAAAATTGCTGGGGCAACTCATGAATTTACTTCAATTCCAGGAATTATTGAAAATGTTACTAAAATTATTTTAAATATTAAACAATTAGTTTTAAGAATTGATACTTCTATATATAGTGATGATGAAGTTGTACAATTAAAAATTCGTTCTGATATTCAAGGTCCTGTATATGCTGGTGATTTAGAATTACCAGCTGGTGTAGAAGTTTTAAATCAAGATTTATTAATAGCAACTATTAGTGAGGGTGGAATTTTAGATTTAGTTTTATATGCTAAAAATTCACGTGGTTATAAGACTTTTAAAGATAATAAAAATGAAAAAAATATTGAACCAGGAATGATTACAATTGATTCAAACTACTCACCAATTATTAAAGTTGCATATAGTGTAGATTCAGCAAAAATTGGAAGAGCTATTGATCTTGAAAAATTAGAATTAGAAGTTACAACTGATGGTTCAATTACTGCAATTGATGCAATTAGTATTGCTTCTAAAATTTTAGTTGCTCATTTAGAATTTTTTATTGATCTAAATCGTGAAATCAGTGTATTAGAAGTTATTGGTGTAAATCAAACTGATGATAAAGAATTAGATAGAACAGTTGAAGAATTAGATTTTACACAAAGAAGTTTAAATTGTTTAAAACGTGCTGGAATAAATACATTAAGAGAATTAGTTACTAAAAATGAAGACGAAATAGGTTCAATAAGAAATCTAGGACGTAAATCATTAAAAGAAATTAAAGATAAAGTTGCTTCATTAGGATTAGCATTTAGACAATCATAATTATAGGAGGTAAAAACTTATGTCATACATTCAAAAACGTGGCCAAAATACTGCTTGAAGAACTGCTTTAATGCGTAATTTAACTACTGAATTAATCATTAATGAAAGTTTAGAAGTTACTCAAACAAGAGCAAAAGAATTAAGAAGACATTTTGATCATATGATTACATTAGCTAAACGTGGTGATTTACATTCAAGACGTCAAGCTGCTAGTTGATTAAGAGATATTGACGCTGATAAAAAAGAAACAGCATTACAAAAATTGTTTAATAAATTAGCAAAAAAATATGAAAATCGAAATGGTGGTTACACAAGTATTTTAAAATTAGATAACCGTAAAGGTGATAATGCACCTATGGTTATTATTAAATTAATCTAGTCTCAAAATTATAAGGTCTTTTTGTACCTTATTTTTTTATTTCTATTATTTTTTTAGATACTTTTTAATTTATAATTATTATAATGAACAAATAGAATCGGGGCTTTTAAATGGATAATTTAGCAATATTTGAAGAATTTAATTCTAAAAAAATATCTCAAGATGATCTAGAAGCAACTATTATTTCTCTTAATAATTATTTTGTTAAATTAAACGATTTAAATAACCAATATTTGAATTTAATTCGTCAAGATAACATCGATAAATCAAAAAAACAAAATATTAAAATTCAAAGAAAAAATACAAAAATTGAAATTAATAAAATAATAGCAACTACTAAGCTTTTTAAACAAAATATCAAACTAGCTGAGAGTATGTATAAAAAAATTAAATCATCTAATAATCAAGACGATATTAAAAAAGCCCAACTTGAAGTTGATAATGCTAAAAGTATGTTAATACAATTTAAAGAAGCTATTAATGGTCAAGGTAAAAGTATTAAACTTAAAAAACTTAATGATGTTGCTATTGAAATAAAAAATTTATCTTTTAAGTATGGGCCTGAATTTCCTAATGCAATAGATGATGTTTCATTTACTATTAACCAAGGTGAGTATGTAACTATTATTGGTCATAATGGTTCTGGAAAATCAACTATTTCTAAAATTTTAATTGGTGTTTTAAATGCTCAACAAGGTGAAATTAGAATTTTTGGAAATATTGTTCATGATCATAACATTGAACAGGCTAGAAAATTTTTAGGAATTGTTTTTCAAAATCCTGACAATCAATTTATTGGTTCAACTGTTGAAGCTGATATTGCATTTGGATTAGAAAATAAAAGAGTAGATCCTAAAAAAATGCCAGATATTATTTTAGATTCAGCAAAAAAAGTTGGTATGGAGTGAGCTTTAAAAAAAGAACCACTAAATTTAAGTGGTGGTCAAAAACAAAGAGTGGCAATTGCTTCAACTTTGGCTTTAGATCCAGATATTATGATTTTTGATGAAGCTACTAGTATGTTAGATCCAAAAGGAAAAAGAGAAATTAAAGAAATTATGGTTCAATTAAGAGAAACTAGAACTAAAACTATTCTTTCAATTACTCATGATATGGATGAAATTTTAAATGCTGATAAAGTAATTGTTTTAGATCATGGAAAACTAGTTAGAGTTGCTAAACCATTAGATATAGTTGAAGATAAAGAATTTTTAAGAAATATTCAATTAGATGTACCTTTTGTTGGTTTAGTTAGAGAAGAGTTAGAAAAAAAAGGAATTAAAATTGCAAGTACACAAAATATAGATGAGCTGGTAGAACAAATATGCAAAAAATAAATAATAAAAATCAAAAGCAACAAAAAATGGATTTTTCAAAAGATATTATTTTAGATAATGTTTCATATACTTATGCAAAAAAAACTCCTTTTGAATTTAAAGCTTTAAATAATACTAGTTTAAAATTTAAAAAAAATAAAGTTACTTGTGTAATTGGAACTACTGGTTCTGGTAAATCAACAATGATCCAATTAACAAACGGACTAATAATTACTGAAACAGGACAAACAATCGTTGGTGATTATGCTATTCCTGCAAATATTAAAAAAATTAAAGAAGTTAAGCGTTTAAGAAAAGAAATAGGTTTAGTTTTTCAGTTTCCTGAATATCAATTATTTCAAGAAACTATTGAAAAAGATATCGCTTTTGGTCCTGTTAATTTAGGTGAAAATAAGCAAGAAGCCTATAAAAAGGTGCCTGAACTTTTAAAACTAGTTCAACTACCTGAAGATTATGTTAAACGTTCTCCTTTTGAATTATCTGGTGGTCAAAAAAGACGTGTAGCTTTAGCTGGAATTATTGCTATGGATGGTAATACACTTGTTTTAGATGAACCAACTGGAGGTTTAGATCCTAAAGGTGAAGAAGACTTTATTAATTTATTTGAAAGATTAAATAAAGAATATAAAAAACGTATTATTATGGTTACTCATAATATGGATCAAGTATTAAGAATCGCTGATGAAGTAATTGTTATGCATGAAGGAAAAGTAATTGATATTGGTTCACCATTTGAGATTTTTTCAAACATTGAACTATTAACAAAAATTGAAATTGATCCACCAAAGCTTTATCAATTAATGTATAAATTGAAAAATAAAGGGATTGACTTATTAAATAAAAACATTAGAACAATTGAAGAATTTGCTAGTGAATTAGCTAAAGTATTAAAATAGAAAGGCCAAATTATGAGAATTACTTTTGGTAGATATATTCCTAAAAACTCAGTCATTCATAAAATGGATCCTAGAATGAAACTATTTATGATTATAGTTTTAATTGTTTCTGTTTTTTTTCCTATTGGTCTTACTGGATATTTGATTATTAGTGTAGTTATTATTAGTGTTTTTGCATTAAGTCAATTAAGTTTTAAAATGTTAATTAGATTATTTGTTCCTGTTAGTTTTATTTTTGTAATTATTGTAATTATGAACTTTTTTTTCATTCACCCTTCAAATCAAGCAATTGAAGAAATTTCAAAATGAACTACAAGTAATGCTAATAAGATTTTTTGAACAAAAACTAGTAATTCATTAATTGGGCAATTAGATGTTAATGCTGTTAATATTTTGCAAAACGATAAGTTAGAAAATATTAAAAACTTGCAACCTATTGGATATTTTTTTAATTGAAAAGTTTTTTGATTTAGTGAAAAAGCTTTATATAGCGCTTTAGTAATGGGAATGAGAATTTATTTAATGATTACATTAACTTGTATTTTAACAGGTACAACTCCTTCATTACAATTAACATTAGCTATTGAAGATTTGTTATCACCACTAAGATTAATTAAAGCTCCAGTTTATATTTTGTCAATGATTATTTCAATTGCTTTACGTATGATTCCAACTTTAATTGATGAAGCAGGAAGAATTATGAAAGCTCAAGCAAGTAGAGGAATTGATATTAAAAATGGAAAATTTAAAGATAAAGTTAAGAGTTTAACTTCATTAATTATTCCTTTATTAGTTTCATCATTTCAAAAAGCTGAAGATCTAGCTTATGCAATGGATGCTAGAGGTTATGATCCAAACGCTTCAAGAACTAGATTTGTTCAATTTAAACCAAGACTAACTGATTTTATTTTATTTGTATTAGGTATTAGTTTTGCTGTTTTTATGATGGTTTATGGACTAAATCCAAGTGGAGTATTTACTAACTGACATATTAATCACATTGATTCACTAGTAACATATTAAAATGAAAACAGGTATTTTGTTAACTTTATGCTATGATGGAAGTAATTATCATGGCTGAATTAATCAAACTAATTCTATAAGCACTCAAACTGTTTTAAATAAAGCTATTAAAAAAGTAATTAAAACTAGTGAATTTAAAACAATTGGAGCTAGTAAAACTGATGCTAATGTTCATGCTTTAGATCAAAAAGTCTTATTAATAATTTATTTTACTCCAATTTTAGAAAAATTTATTAATGCTATAAATAAAGCTTTACCTGAAGATATTAGAATTTTAAATGCTAAATTTGTTGATCCTAATTTTAATATAAGAGAAGTTGATTATAAAATTTATAATTATTATATTAATGATCATAAATTTGATATTTTTACTAATCGGTATGAATATTTTTGAAAACACTCAAAAATAGATATTTTAAAATTGCAAGAAATTTTTAATCTTTTTATTGGTGAACATGAATTTAAATTATTTTCTGGTTTAAAAGAAAATGAGTGAGATAATTATCAAACAAAAAGAATTATTGATGATATTAAAGTATTAAGAATTAATAATAAAGTTGTTATTCAATTTAAAGCAACAGGTTTTATTAGATATCAAATAAGAATTATTATTGCAAATTGTTTAAATGCTTATTTAAATTATAAAGTTAATATTAATACGTTAACTGAAATGTTACAAGGCATTGGTAAAAAGACACCTTTTATTATTAAAGCAAAAGGCTTAGTTTTACAAGAAATTAAATTTAAATAATTTTTATAAATCACCTAATTTGTTACTTGTAACAAAAATGGTGTTTTTTTACTATATTGATATAATAAAAAAGAACGATTGTTTAAATTATCATATTAAAAAATAAGATTAAAAAGGAATAATTATGAAAACTAAATATCAAAAAAGAGATAAATGGTTAGGTCTAATTTTAAAAAACTCTTTAAAAAACTCTTTTAAATATAAATCACAATTGCTTGGATTAGTTTTATTAGTGATGATTATGAGTTTAATTATGTCTTTAATATCAGCAATTAACTCAAGAGTTTTAAATAAATATGATAATTTGATTACTAATTCTAATCAACATAATTTAGTTTTAAAATTAGATCCATATGAAAATTTACCAACCAGTTTAATTACTTCTAATAATCAAATTCAAGCTCAACAGCAATATATCAATCGTTTAAATGAAAAACTATATTCTAGATATAATTTTAAGTTTGATTGATCAAGAACTGAATCACGTGAATTTAAACAAGTTAAATCTTTAAATAATTTACAAACATTAAAAGCTATTTCAAAACAATATTTAACTAATAATAAAGTTGATCAAATAGTAATTGTTAAAGGTAGAAATATTAATTCAAATAAAGAAGTTGTAATTGACCCAATTTATGCTAAAAAACATAATATTAAAATTAATGACATTATTAGATTTCAAAAAGATGTTTTAGGTGATCAATTATTAGTAAATTCATTAAATAATAAACAAACTACTCAAGAACAATTTAATGATATTAATAAAATTACAAAACAAGGATTAACTGATGTTAATGGTATTTATCAGATTAAATATGCAAGTAGTTTTGATTGATACCAAGTAGTTGGTTTTGCAAATTCTGCTGATTTTATTTTTCCAACCATTAATGCTTATACACCAATTCCTAATCGTTTAAATGAAGGAATTATTTATGTTGATCCATCAAGATTTGGTTTAATTAAACAAGATGATGGTTTTTATAGATATGATTCAACTAGTTCTAAATTAGTTGTAAGTTCAAATAATGAATGAGAATCATTTTATTCATTAAAAACAAAAGATAAATTAAATGATCAGATCATTGATTGGATGAATCAATATTTTAATCAATTAATTAATAAAAGAACACAAAATAAATGAATTTATAAATTAGATGATTCAAATTATAGATTTAGTTCAAGAACTAATGTTATTAAAAAAACTATTAGTGCTTATAATATTTATTCTGTTGCTGTTTTATTAGCTGTTATTAGCGTTGTTTTATATACTACTTTTTTAATTACTAAAAAACAAATTTTAAATTCTCGTGGTCAAATAGGGACAATGAGAGCAATTGGGTATAAAAAACGTCAAATGGTGTTTAACTATGTGATGATGCCATTTTTTACAAGTATTGTAGGTGGGATTTTAGGATATATTTTATCTTGTTTAATTTCAATTATTATTATTAATAAATTTGCTAATTACTTTAGTTTAGATTATGGTGTTTTTAGCTTTGATTGAATTGGATTTTTAAACAATTTAATTTTTATGTGATTAATTATTTCAGCAATTTCATTTTTAATTGCTTATTTAATTATGAAAAAAGGAGCAATTAATTTATTAGAAAATAGAAATGCTAAAAAAATTACAAAATTAGGTAATTTAGTTAAAAGTTTATCTAATAAAAGAAAGTTTAACCATCGTTTAAGAGCTGCTTTATTAGTTGATTCTGGTTCTAAATTAACTGGAGTTGGATTTGTTGTTTTAATTGCTACAATTTTATTTACTATTTCTTTTGTTTCACTAAATTTATTAAAAAATAACAAAATTTATTCTTATAATGGAGTTAAGTACAATCAAGTTGTTGAATATAGTCAACCAACTTATAATAATCCTTTTTCTTTTATAAGAGTATTTAACCCAGATATCAAATCTAAAAATTCTTATAACATTATTAAAAATAATGACTCTTATTTAGCTACTTCTTTACCTAGTAAAAATCAAAGTTATGATTTAGAAACTATTATTAAAGATTATTTAGATCAAACTTTTAATAATGCTTATTATAGTTTAGATATTGATTTAAAAGATAAACAAGAAGTTGATTCAATTAACTTGGCTTTAGCAAATATGAAATTATTACAAGCTCAAGATATTGCTTTAACAAAACAATATTTTAAATATATTGCTAGTTTATCAGCTTCTCCTAGTTCAATAAACTTTATTTTATTAAAAAACTGACCTGATTATATTAATTTAATTAGTAATCTAAAACAAACAAAATCAAGTGAATTTGAAACATTATTAAATCAGTTTAAATATTTACAACAATTTTATGCAACTTATACTAATAGTATTGGTTTAGCTATTAATAAAGACTATATTAATAGTTTTGATTTAAAAGATAATGAAAATTTAAAAATTAATAAGTTTAATCAAACTAAAGATGAACAAATTAATTTAAAAACTAAAGCTTATGAAGATATTTTAAATTCTGATCTATTATCAATAAGTAAATCTAGCTTATCAAATGATAGTTTTAAAACTAATATATTAAAAGAGTTTAAATTAACAGATAGCAAATCTAGATTAGGGTTGTATCATATACTAGATAATAAGTGAAATAAATCTAATTCTATATCTGATCAATTTTTAGATATTTCAGCTTCTGATTTTATTAATAAAAAATATAAATTGGATGATTTAAAAGATTTAGTTGCAAAACTAGTTTTATGATTTAGTGTGATGTTTTATAAAAGAGATGATCAAGCTTTAATTCAAGCAGCTTATTCACGTGCTCCTTATTTTGTAAAACAAAACTTAAAGATTTCATATAATAGTAATAAAGATTACACTTTAGGATTTAATCTAGCTCCTTTTAATAAAAATTATGAACAACTAGGAACTTTATTAAATGTAAAAACATTAGATAATAAGCATTTATTTAAAATTTATGGAATTCAAAATAATCATGACTATATTGATTTATATGATGAAAATAGAAATGATTTAATTAAAAAATTATTTGATTCAGATTCAAATAGTATTATTATTAATCAAACTATAGCAAAAAGATTAAACTTAAATACTAATGATAAGATTTCATTAAATGTTTTACAAAATGAACTACAACATGTAGAAAATAATAAAACTACTGTTTTTAAAACTAGTGATTGATCTATGAAACAAGATAATAAATTTAATAGTTTTGTTCAAAGATCTCAAATTATTACAGATAATTTAAAAGTTAAAACTAATAATGGTTATTTATCTTTAAACAATTTTTCAGATATTACTAGTTATTATCAAAGTTATTTAGATAATAAACTTAGACTTGTAAATAAAAGTCAAACTAAAGAATTTAAAATAGTTGGTATTCATAATGGTTATAATGAAAGCATGGCTTGAATTAAAGAAGATGATGCTCAAAATATTTTAAATTATAAGCAAAATAAACAAGTTTGATGAAGAGATATTTTTGCTCCTCAATGAAACAAGACTTTTTCATCAACTCAAGCAAAACAAGTTTTAAAAAATACTTTAGATTTAAATAATAAATCTTTAACTGATTATAGTTATGATCAATTTGTTGAACAATTTATTAATGATTCTAAAAATCCTAATCATAATGTAGCTAAAAAAGTTTTACAAATTTTTAATAATCAATTTCCAATTTTTAATTATAAATATTCAAAAAGTAACGATATTGGTAATTTAGATACAATAGTTTCAACTTATTCAAAAATTGCTGATTATAATCCTATTAGTTTAAACGGACAACATTTAGAAAATAAAATTGTTTATGATGGAATTGGGCAAGGAGTTATTAAAACTATTACTCCAATTCAAATTACAAAACAAATTTTAGATCAAATCTCTAATTTAGTAATGTTAGCATTAGTTTTAGCAATTATTACAATATTAATGATTGTATTTGTAATTATTTTATTAACTACTTCTTTAATTATTTCAGACAATATTAGGTTTATTGCTACTTTAAAAGTTTTAGGATATTCAAATAAATACATTACAGAAAATATTTTAGGAATGTATTTTATAGTTATTGCTAATATGTTAGTAATTGGATTTGTTAGTGGTTGGTTTATTTTTGATTCAACTATTAAATCATTATATTCAATTATAGTTCTGCCAATTATTTTTCCAATTTGATTACCATTTGCTGTGATTCTTGCAGTTAGTGGAATTTATCTAATTACTTTAATTGTTGGATTTAATTCAATTTATAAAACTGATGCAACTTTAACTTTAAAAGATAATGATGTTTAAAATAATTAATTGTATTTTAGGTTGTTATGTTGATAAACACTATAAGTTTATATATAATAAATTAATGCTTATCACACTTTAAAGACCCCGGACAAGTCAATTAAAGGAAGTTAGCAAAAATGAAACAAACTACTATGATTTCTGCAAAAAACATTAATAAAAAGTGATATATTGTTGATGCAGAAAATAAAACTGTGGGTAGATTAGCAACTCAAGTTGCTCTTGTTTTAAGAGGAAAACACAAAGTTGACTTTACTCCACATATTAATAATGGAGATCACGTTATTGTAATTAATGCTGAAAAAGCAATTTTTTCTGGTAAGAAAGAATCTAATAAATTTTACTACCATCATTCAATGCATCCTGGTGGATTGAAAAAAAGAAGTGTTTCAGTTCAAAGAGAACTAGATCCTACTAAGATTTTAGAAAGAGCTATTAGATTAATGCTTCCAAAAAATGTTCAAGGTTCAAATCAATACAGAGCTTTACATGTATTTAAAGGATCTGAACATCCATATGCTGCACAAAAACCTGAAGTTTTAGAAATTTCAACTAAAAAAGGAGATGTTAAATAATGTTTAAAGATAAAGTTATTTACAGAGGAACTGGTAGAAGAAAATCATCAATTGCTCAAGTTATCTTAACTCCTGGTTCAGGTTTGATTACAGTAAATGGAAAGCCAGCATTAGAATTTTTCCCATACGCTACTTTAGTTCAAGATTTAGAACAACCATTAGTAGCAACTAATACTTTAAAAGATTTTGATATTATTGTTAAAGTAATTGGTGGGGGATTTACAGGTCAAGCAGGTGCAACTAGATTAGGTATTGCTAGAGCTTTACTACAAGCTAGTGAAGATTATAGAAAATTATTAAGAGATCAAGGGTTATTAACTCGTGATGCTCGTATTAAAGAACGTAAAAAATATGGTCTACGTGGAGCACGTAGAGCACCTCAATACTCAAAACGTTAATCTCTTTTAAGCAACATAAAAATGTTGCTTTTTATTTTTTTAAGATAAAATTAATATGTCATAGAACTTATAGTTATTTTGCCAAGCATATACTATCACAAGTAAGATATTTGTAATATGTTATAATTTTTATAATTGTCAATATTAAATAAGGAGTTTTTATGAGAAAAATACTTGCTATTTTTAGTTCGTTGACTTTAGTAAGTACTGGTGTATTTTCTACAGTTTTAGCTTGTAAAAAAACTATAACTCCATCTATAAATACAAATAATAACAATAATAATAAAGTTACAATTACAAATAATTCATTAAATAATATTAAAACAGTATCAGCAACACTTTTAAAACAAATTGCTATAGCTGATTATTATGGTTATAATTTTGAGTTTTTAAAATCTTATTTTAATAATAAAAATTTTTTTCAACAAGCAAAAAACTATAATATAAATGCTGAAGTTAAAGACAACATTAGCTTATCAACTGATTTTGAAGATGCTCTTGAAAATTATTTTGGTAAATCTTTAATTATTAAAAAAAATGAAAATATTAATTTAGATGGCATTAAAGGGACTGAAACTGATTTTTTAACTTCTGTATTACCAAAAACTTTATTTGGATTAACTAGTGAGCAAATTAGTGGTGCTATTTCTCTTATTTTAGAAAATCTAAGTAGTGCTGGTATTGTTGGTATACTTGATTTAGGTAAAAATTTTGATATTAACAGTAAGTTTGCTGATATTATCAATAATTTAAAAATAAGTAAAGATGTTATAACAACTCTTTTAAACGCTATTTTTTCTAATCCTAAATTTTTAGAAGAGTTAAATAAAGAAATTGAAACATTTGACGCTTTAACTTTGTATAAAGATTTTGAATTATCTGAATTAAATAACTTAGCTATTTTAAATATTTTAGATGGTGTTAATGGTATTTTAGATAAAGATTATAATTTAGTATCTGCAGAAGTTAAATCTGATAATGGTTTGAATGTTAAATTATGAGAAACATCAAAAACATTTATAAAAAACATAAGAAAATTTGATAATAAAGCAAATTCAATTCCATTAGTAAATATAATTTCTAATAGTAGTAATAGTGATCAACCAATTATTCCTGATAGTATTAAAAGACATATTAAAGTAGCTGCAAGCTTAATTAGAGGATTAGAATTATTCCAATATCTTTTTAGTTTATTTGATGATATTAGAAAAGAAAAATTTGATATATCAAGTGATAATATATTTAATAAAAGCAAAAAAAATACTGATTTTATTAAAGAATTATATGGAATAAATAATATTAATGGTTCTAGTTCATCTGCAAGTTCTACTTCTAGTAAAAAAATATCTAGTCTTAATAATAACGGATCAGCTGATAATAATAATTCTAAAACAACTTTAAATTTAAAATATTTAATAGATACACTAAATTATTATCTAGGTAGTGTAAACAAAAAAGAAAATGCATATAGACTAAGACAGTTTGCTGCTATTTTATTTTCTGGAAAATATATAGAAAACAAATATAAAAATGAAAATAGTACTACTAGTTCTGGAAGCGGAAATAATGGGACAAATACTAGTCAAAATTATAATAGTTTATTTTTTGAGTTTAATGGAAATCAAAATAATACTATAAAAGAAATTAAATTAAATGGATTTCAAACATTTTTAGTTGCTATATTATTTGAATCACTTTCAAATATTAAGCTTAAAAATCTGAAATTTGATAATCCAATTTTTAGTATTGCTAAAACATATATAGAAAAAATAGATCTTAAAAATTTCTTTGAAAGCGAATTATTTTTAAAAAAAGGACTTGCAGATATTTTTATTTCATTATTAAATTTAATTATTGATTCTTTTATATCAAATAAACCAATTATTGATGATAACTTTGTTAAAGTTGTGCAAAATATTTCAATAATATTAAAAAATTTAAAGCTAGATGAATTATTAAAAAGTTTGTTTAAAGATAATAATGGAACAGTCAATTTTATTAAGACAATATTAGAAAAATTTGTTAAATTTGATGATATTTCAACAAAAATAGATAATTTTATTAAAAATGAACCTACTTTTTCTTTAGTTAAATCAGGTATTAAAAGTTTAATTCCAATTCTTGGTCAAAATTTCTTTGAATATATATATGATGGAAAAGTTGAACAAACATTTGATACTATTGCAACATTAACAAATGATTCTGTAACAAAACTAGTTTTAGAAAAATTTAATATTAAAATTCCAGCAGCTTTAAATTTTATATTCCCCTATTTTAAAAAAGTTGCCATTAGTTTAAGAAATATATTTCCAAACAATGTTCATTTGAATATTCAAAACTTATTTAGTATAAAATTATCAGATTTTATTAAAATAGAAACTTATCCTAACTTTGGTAGTTATTATCTAGATAAATCTATAACTGAAATTTTAAATGAAGTTTCTAATTCAGATTCATCTGATTCAAAACTAAAAGATCTTGACAAAGCTTATGGGTTTAGTATAATTTCTTTAAAGAATTTTATAAAAGGTATTTTTGAATACCAATATAAATGAAATAATGGAAAAGAAGATAAAAGAAATTTATTTTCTATTATTTTAGAAAATCCCAATAAATTTAAAGAGATTATAGGTTTAACTGATAGTGGGATGAAAAAAGACACAAATTCATTAATAGATCTTTTATTTAATAAGTTAATTCCAAGTGATGAAGAAAAAAAACAGGATAGTTTGAAATGGTTTGCTGGACTTTTAAATAATATTATTATAAACTTAAATAAGAAGCCAAACTTTACAACTAGCTTAGAAAAACATTTTAGTGAACAAAGATTTAATAAATTTGAATTTAGTGAAACTAAAAAGGAAAATTCAGGTTTAATTATTTCTCAAAGTGTTTCAGTTACTATAAATGATAAAAAATATGCTATAATTGTTAGAAGAGATTTAAACAAATCAACATTTATAGTTGAAACTATTAAAAAAGAGACAATACAAAATAATATTTAAAAATTAAAATAATATCTTGAATTTATAACAAAAAAAATATAATATTATTTTGTTATTCGGAATATAGCTCAGCTGGTTAGAGCACTCCGCTGATAACGGAGAGGTCGTTGGTTCAAGTCCAATTATTCCGACCATATGAATATTAATTTTGACACCAATTGGTGTCTTTTTTTTTACTTTTTTATATAATTAATAAATAGTTACTCATTTTCTTGCTTAAACATTTTAATAACAAATTTTAATTAATTATAGTAAAGGAGTTAATATATGGATTTTTCACACAAAGCCATTGAAAAAAAATGACAAAAATATTGAAAAGAAAATAATGTTTATAAAACTACTGATAGTAATCACAAAAAAGCTTATGTTTTAGATATGTTTCCTTATCCAAGTGGAGCTGGATTACATGTTGGTCACATTAAAGGATATACAGCAACTGATGTTTATAGTAGATTTAAAAGAATGCAAGGATATGATGTTTTACACCCAATTGGTTGAGATGCATTTGGTTTGCCAGCTGAACAATATGCTTTAAAAACAGGAAATGACCCAAGAGACTTTACTTTAAAAAATATTGAAAATTTTAAAGCTCAACTTGTTAAAATGGGTTTTAGTTATGATTATGATAAAGAAATTAACACAGCTGATCCAAATTACTATAAAGTTACACAATGAATATTTAAAGAACTTTATAAAAAAGGTTTAGCTGAAAATAGAAATATTGATGTTAATTGATGTCAAGAACTAGGGACTGTTTTAGCAAATGATGAAATTATTGAAAAAGACGGTTTAATGGTTAGTGAAAGAGGAGAATATCCTGTAGTTAAGAAAAAAATGCGTCAGTGAGTTTTAAAAATTACTGATTATGCAGACAAACTTTTAAAAGGTCTAGATAATTTAGATTGACCAAATTCTGTAAAAGAATTGCAAAGAAATTGAATTGGTAAATCTGAAGGATGTGAAATAAACTTTAAATCAAATGATATAAACATTCCAGTTTTTACTACCAGAGCTGATACTGTTTTTGGAGCAACTTATATTGTTTTAGCTCCAGAAAATGAACTTGTTTTAAAACTAACAACACCAAATAAATTAGATGAAGTTAAAAAATATATTGAACTAACTGCAAATAAATCTGAAATTGAAAGAAAAGATGAATCAAAAACTAAAACAGGTGTATTTATCGGTAGTTATGCTATTAACCCATTAACTAAAGAACAAATTCAAATTTGAATTAGTGACTATGTTTTAAATGATTATGGTTCAGGAGCTATTATGGCTGTTCCTGCTCATGATAAAAGAGATTGAGATTTTGCTACTAAGTTTAACTTGCCAATTAGATTTGTAATTAGTACAAAGGATGAATCTAAAGCTTTTGTTGGTGAAGGAAAACATATTAATTCAGAATTTTTAAATGATCTTGATAGAATTCAAAGTTTGCAAGTAATTCATGATTATATTGAAAAAAATAATTTAGGTAAGAAAAAAACTAATTATAAATTAAGAGATTGGTTATTTTCAAGACAAAGATTTTATGGTGAACCATTCCCAGTTTTATATGATAAAGATAATAATATTATTTTAGTTGAAGATGATGATCTACCAATTACTTTGCCAAAAACTGATTATATAAAACCAACTAATACTGGTGAAAGTCCTTTAGCTAATGTTAAAAATTGAGTAAATGTAAAAATTGGCGATAGAGAATATAAAAGAGAAACTAATACTATGCCTCAATCTGCTGGATCAAGTTGATACTTTATTGCTTATATTTTAGCTAATTCAAAAAATAATTTAATTGATTTAACTAGTGATGAAGCTAAAAAAAGATTAGAAAAATGATTACCAGTTGATTTGTATATTGGTGGTCAAGAACATGCAGTTGGTCATTTATTGTATTCTAGATTTTGAACTCATTTCTTATATGATTTAGGATTATTACCAACAAGTGAACCATTTCAACGATTATTTAATCAAGGAATGATATTAGGACCTGATAATAGAAAAATGTCTAAATCTTGAGGAAATGTTATTAATCCAGATGATGTAATAGATACACATGGTGCTGATGCTTTAAGATTGTATGAAATGTTTATGGGGCCATTAGATGCTAGTTTACCTTGAAGTTTTGATGGATTAGATGCTAGTTTGAAATGATTAAATCGTTGTTATAGAATGATTAATAAAATTGAGTTTAGTAATACCAATAATCATAAGTTAGATTATGTTTATAATGATGTAGTTAAAAAAGTAACTCAAATGATTACAGAATTGAAATTTAACACAGCAATTAGTCAGTTAATGGTTTTAGTAAATGCAATTTATAAAGAAGAACTATCTACAGTTTATAAGCCATATATTGAAGGTTTTGTAAAAATGTTAAGTTTATTTTCTCCACATTTAGCTGAAGAATTATGAGAAAAATTAGGAAATAATTCTAGTGTAACTTTACAAGCTTGACCAGAATTTGATGAAACTAAAATAGTTAAAAATACTGTTGTTATTGCTTTACAAGTTAATGGAAAATTAAGATCAACAATTGAAGTTGAAAAAGGAACAGATAAAGAAACTTTAATAAAATTAGCACAAGAAAATGAAAACATTATTAGATTTATTAAAGGTCATAAGAATTTAAAATATATAGCAGTTGTTGATCGAATTGTCAACATTGTAATTGAGTAAAAAGGTAGAAAATACCTTTTTTATTTTGCAAAATTATATAATTACTTTTGTAGAAAAGGAGTTTAAATGAAAAAAACCGTTAAATTAACAATTATTTTATTAGTTGTTGCAGTAATTTATTTTGGTTATTCAGCTTGACTTGACGGGGTTGCTATTTATGCAATTAGAGGTGTAAAAAATGATGGTAAAGATTCATTTTTCTCACTAATGACTTCAACTTCTGCATGAGTTAATAATTGAAAAACTATTTTAATTGAAAAATTAGGTGAAAGTAGTGAATGAGGAAAAAAAGTAGCTGCTTTTAATGGATCAACATCATGAACAGACTGAGTTAACGCCATTAATCAGTCTGGTTATAAATTAACTGGATTTATGGCTCCAGACTCATTATTATATACATTACTAAGTCCTTTTAAACTTATTTTAGTTGGGGGGGTTTTTGCTATGTTTATACCTTTATTAAAACAATTATTATTTAATACAATTATTGGCATTAAATCATATTTAAAAAATAGAGATATGAATGTTTTATTTAACTATAGTAAAACTATAGAATTTGTTGAAAATTTAAAAACAAAAATTAGTGAAGGTGATTTTGAAGGAGTTAAAACAGCTTATTCATCATATTCATCACTAGCATTTAAACCTGTATTTTTAACTAATTTAATGAATGAAATTTATAAAACATTAATTAAATTTGGTGATGTCACAGTATTTAAAAATGGTTGTATTTCAGTATTAGAATCAATTCAAGAAATGTATCTTAAAGAAAAAAGACGTGCAATGAATAATGGAAGAGGAGATGAAATGTTTTATGATATAAAACGTGGATTTGAATACTCTTCTTATAGTTCAAGATATTTTGTTAAATATTATGAAGCAATGTCTAAAGATTCTAAAAAATTAGGGTGAAAAATCTTTAGTATAGAAATTTCGCGTTTTTCATTATTCTTGTTATTTGCTTTACTTCCAAGTATTTTATTATCTGGAATAATTAGTGGTGTTTTATTACAACTAATTACTCAAAATTCTTCAAACATTACTGCTTTAGTTACAATTGGTTCATTTATTATGCTATGAGTAATTTTTGCAATCATTTTTCATGCATTTTATATTTTCTTTAAAAAAGATTACAAAATTAACAAGCATATATTAATTAAACCTGCAATTACTTACTATTCATTATTATTACTAGCATTTATGACACTAACTGCTGGTTGTGTTGGAATTGCTCAAGTTGGAAATATTGCCCAACCATTTACAGCCCCATTAATGACTAAATGATTTGGTGCTTTAGCTTATTTAGTACTAACAACTTGTTTAGTAATGTATGCATTAGCAACTTTAGTTGATAATTATAGATCAGGAAAACAATTATCAGTAAAACTAATAGTTAATAACATAGTTTTACCTGGATTTATTTGAGCAATTACAACTGGAGCAAACTTTGTTGCATTATTTGCTAAATCTCAACAAGTAATGGAATATAGTAGTTTAATTTCTGGTATTAATACTTTAGTAATGGTAATATTTTGAATTTATTTATTTACAGCTCAATTTTTAATTAATAATTTAATTACTTCAAAAACTGCAAAAATTTTAAAACAAACTAAAGTAATTCAAAATAAATAACCTTAAAATATAAATTGATTTTCTATAGTTTGTGAATATAAAATAATAATTAAGAAAATTATTTTAAAAATAGAGGTGATTTTTTGAAAAAAATATTAAGTCTTCTAGCTATCTTAACATCAATTTCTACTAGTGTTTTTTTAAGTTCTAGTTTGAGTATTAATAATGATACTAATAATATTGTTTTAAAATCTGAAGCTAAAAAGCAAGAAAAAAACGATTCTAAAACACTAGCTAATTTAATTAAAAATACAAAACTTGGTAACTTTAATAAAAGACCAACAAGTAGTGAAATTATTAAAAGAGTTAATGAAATTAATAAATTAGAAAATGATAAAAAACTTAAAGAAACTGATGTTGATATTAAAATTGGAAGTAAAAAAGCAACTATTACTTTAAAATCAAATAAAAACGATAGTGTTGTTTTAGAATATAAAAATACTCATAAAATTGCTGAAACAGTTGGAGCAGTTTTAGCTGGAGTTGTAGTTTTAACTGGAGCTGGTTTTTTATCTTATAAACTTATTAAAAAACAAAAAGCATCTAGAAAACAAGAACAATAAAAAAGAGAAGATTAATAATAAATCTTCTCTTTTTTATAATGCTAAATCTTTTTTAGTAAAACTAATAATTGCAATACTAGAAGATAAAATTATAATTCCTACTAATATTACATAACTAATATAAAATTCAGAAACAGTTTTAACAGAAAGTCTATTAAAATCTATTAAACTTAATATAGTAAAATTTTTAAAATCAATTAGAAATTGTCTATCTAAAGCTTTACCAACTTGACTAATTACATCACTAGCAACAAAAATTGTAAAAATAGCCCCATTAAAAATTAATACTCAAGTTCCTTTATTAAAAATGCAACTAAACATAAAACACAATGACCCAATTGCACATACCATCATTCAAAATGAAAAGCATTGTAAAGCTCAGTTTTTTAAATTAATTTCTTCTGTTTTTATATGATTAATTTTCATAAACACTGCATTTATTAAAAAAACAATAAAAACATAAACTGTAATACTAAATAAAAAGTATAACAATCTACTTAAAACAATATTAGTTCTAGATAAATTAGATGAAAGTATATAAGTTAAATGACCTTTTTCAATTGGTCTTGTCATTAAAGAAATAGTTCCTGAAATTAAAAAAGTAGAAATAATTAAAATACCATATTGATCAAAAAGAATTCTTAAAATAGTTTGATAAGCAGTTATACTTATTGAATTACTATTTGACTTTATAGAAATTAATAAAATAATAGATATAAAACTAAAAAAGGGAATACAAAATAATCAAACTATTAAAGTGTTTTTAAATGAATTCTTTCATAATTGAAAATTAAACATACTAATTAGTCTCTCCTTCTTTTTTATAAAATTTTAAAAAATAGTTTTCTAATGAAAAAGGAACTTCTTCAAGTAGATTAATTTCATATGATTTCAATTGATTAAAAAAGTAATTTACTTTATTAATAGGAACTTTATAAGTTGCTAGTAAACCAGTTGCACTTATTAAAAATTCATCTCTATAAATATTTTGATCTTTAAAAGTAATTCTATATTCTCTATCATTAGTATTTTTAATTTTGTCTAAATCTAGTTTGTTAATAATTTTACCACCTTTAATTATTGCTACTTTATTACATAATTTTTCAACTTCTTCAAAAACATGAGAGCTTAGAAAAATAGTAGTGTTATTTTGTTTTAATTTTAAAATTAATTGAATAAACTTGTTCTTAATTAAAGGATCTAGTCCGGTTGTTGGTTCATCTAAAATTAAAACTTTTGGCTGGTGCATTAAACATAAAACTAAACCTAGTTTTTGTTTCATTCCTTTAGACATTTTTTTTATTTTAATATTTGGATTAAATTCTCAATACTTAATTAGTCTTTCAACATAATCTCAATTATTTTGCTTTCTTAATTTATAAATAAATTTAATATAGCTTAAACCATTTTCTTGTTCTGGAAAATTGATTTCTCCAGGTAAATAACCAACACTTGGTTGAATCTTATGAGATTGTTTTCAACAATCTTTATTAAAAATTAAGGCTTTACCTTTGCTTTGTTTAATATATCCCATTAAGTGTCTAATTGTTGTAGATTTACCTGCTCCATTTGGCCCTAAATAACCATAGATTTCACTTTTATTAACTTCTAAGTTAATATCAAAAATTCCATAACCATTATTATATTGTTTAGTTAAATTTTTAATTTCTATAATTTTTTCTTGCATACTCTTCCTTTTACTATAGGTTAATTATAAAGATAAATTTAATTATAAAAAGACTTAAATCTTAAAAGATTAATCAAAATAGCAATTAATAATTTATAAAATATTAAAATTTTAATATAAATCAAGCTTATTTTTTAAGTAGTTTTTAAAAGGACTTAAGTCTTTTGTAATTTAAAAAAAAAAAAAAAAAACAATAGTGCTAAAATAAATAATAAGAAAGGAATTTTTATATGAACAAAGTTAGACATTTTATAGATACTCAAGATTTGAGTAAAAAAGAAATTTTTGAAATATTTCGATTAATGAAAATGTTAAAAGAAGCTCGTTATTGTGGCGCAGTACCTGAATTGTTAAAAAACAAAACTCTAGCCATGATATTTGAAGAACCTTCAACTAGAACTCGTGTTTCATTTGAAGCAGCTATGACACTTTTAGGAGGTCATGCTCAATATTTAAAACCAGGTGAATTACATCTTGGAGTTCGTGAAAGTTTATATGACACAACTAAAGTTTTATCACATATGTGTGATGGAATTATGTGTAGAGCTTTAAAACATGAAACAGTTTTAAACTTAGCAAAATATGCTGATGTTCCAGTTTTAAATGGTCTAACAGATTATAATCATCCAACTCAAGCAATTTGTGATGTATTTACAATGTTAGAATATATGCCAGCAACTAAAAACTTGGAATATGAAGACATTAAATTTGAAGATATTAAAGTTGTCTTTATTGGAGATAGAACTAATGTGTGTTCATCAACAATGCATATTACTACAAAGCTAGGTATGAATTTTGTACATATTTCACCAAAAAGATACCAAAGTCCACAAGAATGAGTTGATATTGCTAATGAAAATATCAAACAAGCTAATAGTGGATCTGTATTAGTAACTGATGATTTAGAACAAGTTAAAGATGCTGATATTGTTTATACTGACTTATGATGATGAGTAGATCAAGAAGATGAAGCTGAAGAAAGAGTAAAAGCCTTTAAACCAACTTATCAAGTTACTCCTGAACTAATGAAAAAAGCAGGACAACAAGCATTATTTATGCACTGTTTACCTGCTTCAAGAAATGTAGAAGTTTATGATGAAGTAATAGATTCAGATCAATCAATTGCTTTTGAACAAGCAGAAAACAGATTAACAGCTCAAATGGGTCTGTTAGTTTACTATTTATACCCACAAATTGATAAATCATCAAATGCTGTTAAAGATTATTATAGAGGTAAAGTTGAAGCTTTTATGGAACATCAAGATCGTTCATGAAAACAACGCTACACATATAATAATGATTATGCTGAAACAAAAAACAAAAAATAAAATAAAAAATAATTTTTAAATATGTCTAAAACAAAAAAAGGTCTAAGACTGTTTGACATAATTGCTTTTACATTTAGTGCAGTTTTTGTCTTAGATTCATTTGCTTCAGCAGCAGCAATTGGTTGACAATCAATAATTTATTGAATTTTATTAGCTTTCTTATACTTTTTACCTTATGGATTAATTACAGCTGAATTAGGTGCAGCATATAGTGATAATGGTGGAATTTATACATGAGTTAAAAATGCTTGTGGTAACAAGTGAGCAGCTAGAAGCAATTGATTTTATTGATTAAATGTTGGTTTATGAATGTCTTCAGTTTATATTGCATTCTCATCAACATTATCAAAAATCTTTTTTCCAAGTGCTCCATTATCATTATGAACTCAAATAGGTATAGCTATTGGTATAACTTGAGTAACTGTTTTAGTTGGATTATTAAATTTTAAATATACTAAGTGATTACCTAACTTTTCTTCTATTTCAAAACTTGTTGTAACTATTGGTTTAATTGCAGCAGCAATTACTTGATTAGCTCAAGGAAATGTAGTATCTACAAAAATAGATGATGCTGAATATGGTATTCTTCCATCATTTAGCAAAGGTGTTATATTTTTACCAGTAATTATTTATAATCTTTCTGGTTTTGAATTAGGTTCAAATACTGCAAGCGAAATGAAAAACCCTAAACGCGACATTCCATTATCAACTATTTTAGCTGGAGTGACAATTGTAATTTCTTATATCATTGGAACTATTGCAGTTAATGTAATATTAGATGTTAAAACTTTAGATGTTTCTAATGGTATTATTCAAACAATTGAAAAAGTCTTTCCACAATGGCTAACTAAAATTTTAGGTGTATTTTTACTATTTACTTTTTTTGGAAATATGATTACTTGAAGTACAGGTGCTAATAAAGCAATTCAAGAAGCAGCAAGTGATGGAGAATTTCCAAAAATCTTTGGTACAGTTTTAAAAAATGACTCTCCATTATGAGCAACTATTATTACTGGAAGTGTATGTACAGTGTTATTAATTATTGCAGGTCTATTATCTCCAAGTGGAGAAATTTCTGAAATCTTTTGACAATTATATGCATTTTCATCAATTATATTCTTGTTACCTTACTTATTAATATTTCCAAGTTTTATCATTATTAGATACAAATATCCAGATCTAAAAAGACCATTTAAAATTCCAGGACCTAAGTGATTCCAATGAGTTGTTGTAATTACTCCTATGATAATTTTATGTTTAAGTATAATCTTATTCTTATTTGGTGAAATTATGGTTGGAGTAAAAACTTGAGAATTAAATTCAGGTGGTGGATATGTATTATTTGCTTTAATTGGAACTGTGATTTGCATTGGTATTGGTGAACTATTAATATGATGATCTAGTTATAAAAATAAAAAAAACTTAGTCAAAGGAGAATAAATTAATATGAGCAAAAAAATGAATTCAACTCCTAAAAAAGATGGTTTTTGAATGCCAGGTGAATGAGAAAAACATGATCAATGTTGAATGATTTGACCAGAACGTTCTGATAATTGAAGACTTGGTGCAAAACCAGCTCAACGTGTCTTTGCAAATGTAGCTAATGCTATTGCAAAATATGAAAAAGTAACAATGCTAGTTTCTCATCAACAGTTTGAAAATGCTCGCAACCTTTTAGATCAAAATGTTAGAGTAATTGAATGTTCAAATGATGATTCTTGAATGAGAGATGTAGGACCAACTATTGTTAAAAATAAAGATGGTGAAATTCGTGGTGTTGACTGAGTCTTTAATGCTTGAGGAGGATTTAAAGGCGGATTATATTTTCCTTGAGATAAAGATGATGCTATCGCTAGAAAAGTTTGTGAAATTTCTAATATAGATTATTATAGAACTGATTTTGTTTTAGAAGGTGGAAGTATTCATACTGATGGAGATGGAACATTATATACAACTGAAGAATGTTTATTAAATGAAAACCGTAATCCAGATTTAAGTAAAGAACAAATTGAAGAAAACCTAAAAGAATATTGTGGTGTTGAAAAAGTAATTTGATTACCACTAGGAGTTTATAATGATGAAACTAATGGACATGTTGACAACTTGTTACATGTTGTTAGTCCAGGTCATGTTGTTTTAACTTGAACAGATGATACAACTGACCCTCAATATGAACGTTCTAAATTGGCTTATGATATTTTAACAAATACTTTAGATGCTAAAGGTCGTAAAATTAAAGTAACTAAATTACACCAACCAGGACCATTATTTATTACAAAAGAAGAAGCAGAAGGTATAGATGTTTGTGATACTATGTCAAGAGAACCAGAACAAAGAATGCCAGCAAGCTATGCTAATTTCTATATTGCAAATAATGCTATTATTCTACCTATTTTTGGTGATAAATATGATGATTTAGCAGTTAAAACACTTCAATCAGTTTATCCAAATCATAAAATTGAAACTGTAATGGCTCGTGAAATTCTATTAGGTGGTGGTAATATTCACTGTATTACTCAACAACAACCAACAACTAAATAAAACTATCTTATATACAAATTTTATTAATAAACTACCACTCATTAAAATAAAAACATTTTATAATGAGTGGTTATTTTTTAAAAAATAAAAAAAATTTTTAGAGAAAGGAGAAGTTAAAATGTCAAAAATTGTAATTGCAATTGGTGGAAATGCTTTAGGTAATTCACCAAGCGAACAATTAGAAATTGTTAAAAAAACAGCTAAGTCATTAGTTGATTTTATTCAACAGGGAAATGATATTGTAATTGTTCATGGTAATGGTCCTCAAGTTGGAATGATTAATAATGCTTTTGATATTGCTAATAAAAATGAATCAAAATCTCCAATTTTAGATTTTCCTGAATGTGGGTCTATGAGTCAAGGTTATATTGGATATCACTTACAACAAGCTATTGATAATGAGTTAAAACTAAGAAAAATAGATAAACAAACAGCTACAATTGTTACTCAAACTCTAGTTGATAAAAATGATCCAGCATTTTTAAAACCAACTAAACCAATTGGTTCTTTTATGAGTGAAGATGAAGCTAAAAAAATGGCTAAAGAAAATAATTGAAATGTTGCTGAAGATGCAGGTCGTGGTTGAAGAAGAGTAATTGCCTCACCAAAACCTATTGATATTGTTGAAAAACAAGCAGTTTTACAATTAGTAAATAATTCATTTATTGTTATTGCTGGAGGTGGTGGTGGAATTCCAGTTTATCAAGAAAATGATAAATTAGTAGGAATTGCTGCTGTTATTGACAAAGATTTTGCCGCTGCAAAAATAGCTGAAATTATTGGTGCAGAAAGTTTGATTATTTTAACAGCTGTTGATAAAGTGATGATTAATTATAAAAAAGAAAATGAACAAGCTTTAGATCAGCTAACTTTAGATAAAGCTCAAGAATATATTGATCAAAATCAATTTGCATCAGGTTCAATGCTTCCAAAAATTCAAGCTGTAATGTCATTTGTTAAAAAGACAAACGGTAAACCAGCTTATATTGGTTCATTAGAACAAGCTGAAAAAGTTTTACAAAATTTAAGTGGAACTAAATTTGTTAAATAAAAATAATTTTAATAAATTATTTAAATACAATAATTAAAAGTAGTTAAGTTTAACTACTTTTTTAGATTAAAAAGTTTAATTATATTGACTTTAGGTGATAAATTTTAGATAATAAAATAGTTAATGGCGTAGGTGGTGAAGTGGTTAACACATCAGGTTGTGGCTCTGACATACGCGGGTTCGATCCCCGTTCTACGCCCCATTTTGAAAACAACAAACAACACTTAGGTGTTGTTTTTTATTTTTACTAATGAATGATAAATATTTTCTATTTTTTTTCTAATACTTATATGAGGTGTAATCATGAATGTTGAGTTTAAAGAAATAGAAGTTAAAAACACTAGAGCAACACAAAAACCTAAATATTTAGTTGATGTAATTTTTTCAAAACAAAAGTATCAAGAAGATAAAAAAGAATTTTATAAACTTTATTTAATAGTTTCTAAAAATTTGCGCTATTTTAATCAAGAAAAACTTTCAAGCTATTTAAGTGATTTTGTTTATTCTATTAGTTATAAAAATGAAAATAAACTAGTTAATTTATTTAGTAATACAAAAGAACCTATTGATTATAAAATTAGTAACAATAATGAAAAACAGCTTATTTTAATAAATTTACCTACTAATTTATTTAATGATAATAAATTAGAATTAATTTTTAATGCTAAATTTAAAGCAAATAATTTAAACGAAGAATTTAGTAATATTATTTTATTAAACAACAAGGCTATTAAAACTAAAAATAGTTATTTAAACAATCTAGTTACTTATTATAAAAACTTTGAACAAAATAGAACTAATACTTTATATAATCTTTTAACTTATGAATTAAATTGCAAACCACTAGAATTTACAATCAATCAGAAATATCAAAAAATTATGGATTTTGATCATAATTTCAAAGTTAGTTTACATAAAGATTTTGATAGAAATTGAGAAATAAACTATTTAATTAATAACCTTTTAAATTTAAAAGCTAATAATTTTATTCAGATAAATAAATTACAAGTTAATGACTATTTAAAAGCTAATAAATTTTATAAAGATTTACCTAAAGCACAAATAAAAGATGATGGCATTTATTTTAATAATAATTCAATAATTAAAGACCAAATTGTTATAAATAATTCTAATGAAAAAGGTTTTATTTTTAATGGATTAGTTGAAAACACATTATATTATGATTTAAAGATTTTTAATGATTTATTAAATTTTCAAACTAAAGTTAATAGTATTAAATTTATAGATTGTAATGATTGTAATTTTATAAATCCAATAATTTTTAAATATCTTTTATCAAAAGAGTTTTTTCAATCATTAGAAATTAATCCTAATTTAGAAAGTGATTTAAATAAATATGAAGTGAAGTAAAAATATTAAACTTTTTATTATGTTTGCTTTAATAGCTTCTTGTATTTTATCAACAATAGCTTCAATTTATTTTTCAAATATTTTTTCATTAGATAAAAATAATTTACTAAAACAATCTGTAAAAATTAATAAACCTGTAATTGATAGTAAAAAATATTTAAATAAATTACTAACACCAGATAACAAATTAAATATTACTCAATTTAAAACTATCTTTTTAAAAGAGTTAAAAAAGCAAAATAAAGACCTTTTAACACTAGATGAACTAATCATTTTTCAACACGATAATACTAGTGTTAGTGTTGCTTATCAAAACTATAAATGGTCATATAAAATTGTATATAATAATAAATAGAAGAAAGCTTAGGTGAAATAATGACTATTTATAATCAAATTATTAAAGAGTTAAAAAGCAGAGGCGCTAAAGGTAATCTTACTAAAGATAGTGAATTTAAATCTCTAGGCTTAGATTCTTTAGATTTAATGGATATGGTAGTTACATTAGAAGAAAAACTAGATATTAGAATTAGTGATGATCAACTACTAAGTTTGCGTACTATTGATGATTTGTTAAAAGTAATAGAGGAATTAAAATAAAATGATTGTTTTATCTAAAACTCAACAACAGAAATACAATCAAATAGTTGAAAAGTTAAAATTTAAAAAAATTAGATTAACTGATATAAGAAATATTGTAATTAAAATGTTAATTATTTCTGATCATTTAACTATTCAAGAAATTATTAATAATTTAGAATCTGAAATTAACAATATTAATGTAATGAGTGTTTATAATACCATTGATTTATTATTAAAAGAACATATCGTTTTTGCTAATACTTTTAATGGAAAAGATATTTCTTATGAAATAGCAGCTGATAAATCTGTTCATTTAAAGTGTGATGAATGTTTAAAAGTAATTCACTTAGATGATAAGAACATAAAAAATTATCACTTTTTAGAATTATTAGATTTATGTGAAAAATATAATATTAAATTAACTCATTTCAAAATCGAAGGTCATGGGTATTGTTTAAAGTGTTCAAATAAAGAAATAAATAAGTAGGTAAGTTAGCTAATGATACGCATTTGCCTTGAAAAACTCATTAATTGACTTTATAATTATAGGTGAGTTTTATAGGGGCATAGTTCAGTAGGTAGAACATCGGTCTTCAAAACCGAGTGTCACGAGTTCGAGTCTTGTTGCCCCTGCCATTTTGAAAGCAAATCACACTTTGTGTGATTTTTTTATAGGAGAGTAGTTCAATGGTAGAACGTCGGTCTCCAAAACCGAGCGTTGAGGGTTCGATTCCTTTCTCTCCTGCCATAAGAAATAAAAAAAAACTGGAAATTCCAGTTTTTTTATTCTTCAATTGCAACAAAACCTATAGTTTCAATTCCTGCATGAATAGTGTAAATATTTGGCACATATCCATGAATAAATTTTACTTTTTCATCACTAAGAATTTGCTTAACAATTTCAACAGTTTTGCTTGATGTTAGTGGAGTTGATAAAAAATATAATTTATATTTATTTTTTTTAAACTTGTTAGAAAGATTTTTAATCAATTTTTCAATAAGACTATTGTAAGTTCTTCCAATGGCTTCTTTTTTAGGTTCTTTTGCTCAAACGATTAGTAATTTAGTTTTTAAAAGATTTAAAACAGTTGTAATAACTCCTTTAGCTCTACCACCACTTGATAATTTTTTTAGATCTCCTGGAATTATAGCTATTAAAACTTTTTCTTTAAAGTTATCTATAAATTTAATAGCTTGTTCTACAGTTTTAACTTTATTACTTTTAATAGCTTTTGCAAGACTTAAAGCAGTATAAGCAATAGCTTGAGCGGCTAAATCATTGTTTTGATAAACTGTTACTTTATTTTTGTATTTTTCATCTTGACTAACTAAAGTAGCTGTTTGTAACATAGAAGATAAGTTATTAGTAATTGGGATATGAATAATATGATCATATTTTTCTAATAATTCATCATATTTTTGTTCTAATTCACCAGGACTTGCCTGACTAGTTTTTATATTAATTCCTTCTGAAACTTTTTCTAAAATTTTTTCTTGATTTACAATGCTATTGATGTCTAAATATTCATCATTATTTGGAAAAACAATATGAAGTGGGATTACATCAATAATTGTACCTTTAAATTCAATGGGATCATAAATAGCAGCACTATCAACTAATATACCAAATTTCATAATATCACCTCTATTTTTTTCAAGCTACTAACGCAATAGTATCAGTTCCAGTATGTGATGCTATTACATTTGTTAGTTCTGATTCTAGTCTTATTTCTAATTGTTCTTCTTTAATAATAGTTTTAATCATTTCTAAAGTTTTTTCATCAGTTCTAGAATATGAAATATCTATGGTTTTTAAACCTTGAATTTGTTCTTTTAATAAATTTAAAGATTCTTTTAAAGCTTTTTTAAAAGTTCTAGCTGTTGATTGTTTATCAATACTTCCATCATATTTTAAAATTGGAGTTATTTTTAAAATCTTAGCTAAAGCTGCTGCGGCTGGAGAAATTCTTCCACCCTGTTTTAAAGTATCTAAGTTTTTTGGGATAATATATGTTAAAAAATCATCCGCTAATTTTTCAACTAATTCTGAAATTTCTTGTCCAGTTTTATTTTCTTTTATTCACATAAATACTTTGTTAACAACTTCTTGCATAACAACACTAACTGCGCTAGTATCACATACAAAAACTTTATTTTCATATTTTTCTTCAGTTTGTTGTAACATTTTAAAAGTGTTGTATTGTCCACTTAATCCTTTTGAAATTGGTAAAAAAACGACTTGATCATATTTAGTTAATAGTTCATCTCACATTTTTAACATATCTCCAGGAGTTGTTTGGCTAGTTTTTAAAACCTGTGTGTTTAAGAGATTATAAAACTTATCTTTTGATAAATTTTCATCATCATAATATGTTTGATTATCTTGAGTTACGATCATTAAAGGAATCACATAAAGGTCTTGATAATCACTAACTTTTCCATCAAAAGATGAATCAGTAAGAACTGCTATTTTTATATTAACCACCCATTTCTATTTATTTATTTAAATTATATAAATTGATATAATATAATACAATGGTAACAAGATGGATATTGACTGTGAATAACATAAAATTTGGAATTTTTTATAGTAAACAGTTCAATAGTTTGTTGGTAAGTTTTTATAATAAAAAAGTTACATCAACTCAACAAATAAATAATATAACAATATTGAAAAATAATGATCAAATAATCGGTGTAAATATTTTTAATGTTGATCAAAATTTAGATTTGAAATCAGGATTTTGTTCTGAAGATCCAAAAGTAGTAAATTATGTTATTCAAACTTTAAAAGACATTATTTCAATTAATCAAGAACAACAATTTTTAATAGGAAGAATTATTGATTGCGAACCTATTGAAGGAACTCACTTAAACATTTGTCAAGTAGATATTAAAAATGAAATTTTACAAATAATTTGTGGTGCAAGCAATGTTAGAAAAAAAATGATTTCTGTTGTAGCAACATTAAATAGTTGATTACCAAATGGAACTCAAATTGTACAAAGTAAAATTAGAGGTGTTGATTCATTTGGAATGTTGTGTAGCTATAAAGAGTTAAACATTGAAAACGACCAACAAGGAATTATTGATTTAGGTAGTGAATATAATAATAAAATTGGTGAAAGTTTTTGAAAGGAATATTATGCAAAACAAGATCAAGTTTAAATTTGACCCTAGAATAAAAGATGGTTATTTTATAGCTGATTACTTTAAAAAAACTGTAGAAATTCTAAAAAATTTTAAACCCGATCAAAAAGTTACAATGCAATTTTTTCAAAGAAATGATAATGTAGTTTTATGTGGTATTAATGAGGTTATAGATCTTTTGAAATTTGCTTCTCCTAATTTTAATGATTTAGAGATATATGCTTTAAATGATGGAGATATAATCAATAGTAAAGAACCAGTTTTAAAAATAACTGGAAAATATCAAGATTTTGGTTGATTAGAAGGAATGATTGATGGGATTTTGTCAAGAAACACTTCTATAGCAACTAATTCAAAGCAAATTATTGCTGCTGCTAATAATAAAAGTGTTTTAAATATGTTAGATAGAGCAGATAATTATTTAACACTAGCAAGTGATGGCTATGCTTCTTATATTGGTGGTTTTAGGTTATTTGTAACTCAAGCTAGTTTAGAATATATTGATGATAAAACTATTCCAATTCCATCAGGTACAATGCCTCATGCATTGATTCAAGCTTTTAATGGAGATACTTTACAAGCAGCTGATGCATTTTATAAAACATATCCAAATAATAAGTTAGTTGTTTTAATAGATTATGATAATGATTGTGTAAATATGGCAACTAAAATTGCAAGACATTTTAAAGATAAATTGTATGCAGTTAGATTAGATACTTCTGAAAATTTAGTTGATAAGTTTTTTATTAAAAATAAAGTATATGAAAACCAAACTGATTTGAATGGAGTAAGTGAACAATTAGTCAGAGAAGTAAGAAAAGCTTTAGATAATGCTGGATGTAATCATACAAAAATTATTGTTTCATCAGGTTTTTCAGCAAAAAAAATTAAAGAATTTGAAAATAACAAAGTTCCAGTAGATATTTATGGAGTTGGATCTGCTTTAGCTAAAATAAATATTCATTTTACAGGTGATGCTGTTTTAATTAACAATCAAAAGCAAGCAAAATTTGGCAGAGAAAATATTGAAAATCTTAGATTAAAAAAAAATAAGTAGGATATTTATGAAAAATAATATATTAGAAGAATTAAAATGAAGAGGATTAATTAAACAAGTTACAAATGAACAAAAAATTTTAGATGCTCAAAATAGTAATGATGCAGTTTATTGTGGGTTTGATCCAACAGCAGATTCTTTACATGTTGGTCATTTAATGATGATTATTACTTTAAAAAGATTTGCTTTACAAGGTTTTAAACCAATTGCTTTAATTGGTGGAGCTACAGGAATGATTGGTGATCCATCATTTAAAGCTAGTGAAAGAGTCTTACAAACAAAACAACAAGTAGATCATAATATTAATAAAATTAGTACACAATTAAAAGAAATTATCCCCACAGTTAGTTTTGTAAATAATCGTGATTGACTAGAAGACATTAGTTTAATTGATTTTTTAAGAGATATAGGAAAACATTTTAATCTAAGCTATTTATTAGCAAAAGAATCAATTGCTACAAGAATTCAAACAGGTTTATCTGTAACTGAATTTTGTTATACTATGTTACAAGCATTTGATTTTTATTATTTATATAAAAATAATGATTGTAGTGTGCAAATTGGTGGATCTGATCAGTGAGGAAATATTACTAGTGGTATTGATTTTATTTCTGATACTATTAATAAAAATAATAAAGCATCAGGAGTGACTATTAATTTATTAACTAAATCTGATGGTCAAAAATTTGGAAAAACCGAATCTGGAGCTGTTTGATTAGATAAAACTAAAACTAGTGAATATGAATTTTATCAATTTTGATTTAATCAAACTGATGAAGATTCTATTAATTTGTTAAAATGTTTAACATTTCTAACTAAAGATCAAATTGAACAATTAATTAAACAACATAATCAACAGCCCGCAAAACATTTTCTTCAAAAAGCTTTAGCTAGTGAAATGACTAAATTTGTTCATCAACAACAAGGACTAGATAAAGCTTTAAAATTAACAGAAGCTTTTTTTAGTGGTGATTTATTTTCACTAACAGATGATTTATTTAAAATGGCTTTAAACTCTTTACCAAACACTCAAATTAATAAAGATACTAAAGTAATTGATGCTTTAGTTGAATTAAAGGTTGCTAGTTCAAAAAGAGAAGCTAGAGAATTTTTAAAAAATAAAGCGATTTTAATTAATAATCAAGTTATTGAAGATGAGAATCTTGTAATTAGTAGTTTTGATTTAATTCAAAACAAATATTTGTTAGTTAAAAAAGGTAAGAAAAAATATTTTGTTATTTTAGTAAAATAAAAATCTAAGTCTTTTTTCCTAAACCTCATTTTGGATTAAAAATCTAAAAAATGAGGTTTTTATATGGTTAAATCAAACTTAGATTTTTTTATTTTTTATAAAATTTTTTACTTTTTATTAAAAGACCAATTAGAAGTAAAACTAAAATACTAACTATTGGAATAGTAGTTGAATAAATAATTGTTTTATTAGATTTAGTAAATTTATTTAAACTATTAATAGTTTTAATGTCTGTGTTTTTAAAATTAGCTTCTTTAATTTCTGATTTTAAAATAGATCATTTATGAGTGATTGAGTTTTGATTATTTTTAAAAGTATAATCTGGATTAATAATTTCTAATTTTATTTCATATTCTCCAACATCTTTTTGATCAGTATATGTAGCTTTTAAAATTGAAGTATCAAGATTATCAATAAAACTAGGATGTTGGTATTTATTATTAAACTCAAGATTAGTATTAGTTAGTGTCAAGTCATCATAAACCATTTTTTTAACTTTTTTAATATCTAGTTTATGTTCATATGTCTTGTTATTATGAATAAATTCTAAAAATAGATGATTATGATTAGATCTTAAACAATCATCTTGATTTTGATAAGTAATTTTACTAGGAGTTATATAAATTTCTTTTTTATTATCTGTTGTAATTTTTAATTCAAATTCATTTGGATCTAATTTAGTAGTAGCTAAAAACTCATCTTTTTTATCAACAATCTCTATTTTTAAATCTTCAACTTTTTCTTCTAAAAAAACAGGTTTAATAATTATTGGTGTATTGTATGAATGATCATATTGTTCATGACCAATGTAATTTAATAAATGTTTAGGAGTTTGTAGTTCTTTTAAAATATCATAGCTTAAATAATATTTATTATTTTCTTTAGGTAAATCTTTATAGTTTCCGTTTTGATCTACATATTGATACTTAATAAATTTAGCATTCTTTTTATAAGGTTCATCTAGATATCTTTTATATGAATTATTAAAAATACTCTGATTAGTTTGAAAAGATATTTCATTTATTTCGTTTTCTAAAACAGCATCTTTTAAATCATAAAATACATGAGCAATAATAAAATTTTTAGAATCATTAATTTGATAAACTTGATACTTATTAGTATTTACTTTATTGTTGTTAACATATTTATCAACATTAATTTGATAGTCTTTATAAATTTGATATTCTTGATTATTGTGTTTAATTGTTTGAATGTTTTGCTTATCAATTTCAAATAAGTTTAAATTAAATGCATCAGCTGTTTTAAATGAACTAATTGGTTTTTCATTAACACGATATTCAGCATTATTTGTATAGTTTAAATAACTTGGTATAAAAGAATAATATGCTTCAGATATTTTTCTATCATTTAAAATTACTGGGATTTTATTATTTAATGTATAACTATTTGATGAGTGAAAAACAATATGCGGAACTCTATTTGCTATATTTGAAAAATACCAATAAGAATTTGCTTTAGCACTTTCAGCACCATCTAAAACATAAATTTGTCTAGTATCGCTATCTATTTTAGTGTAATTAGGATCAGATTTTAAAACATACTTATAATTAAAATTGATTGTATAACTACCTGGTCTTATTCTTTGTTTAGCTTTTATTAAGATTTTATTGTCAACTTTTTTAATTTCAAATTTATCTGAAACATCTAGTTTGTCATAAAAAATATTAGTTTGTATTCTTTTAAAATCAGCAATCTGGTCATTTAGTTGATATTGAATTTCAACTTGATCATCTCAACTAAAAACATTTTGATTTAATGGTTTAGTTTCTGTATATTTTTTTTCTAATTTTGTATTGTAGTAATTAAAATATTTGTTTTTAATTGAAGAATTAATGCCTTTTGAACTAATTAATTTATCACCAATAAATTTATAACCTTGTAGGTCTAAATAAATAGTTGAGGAATTATAAGGTAAATAATTAACCCCATCATTATTATCATAAAATCCATCACTATTTAAAACTATAAAAGCACCTTTAGAATTATCATCATTAATATAATTATCATCTCAACCAATTATACTAACAGCATGAGCTCCCATTGATCCAGAAGTAATTTGAAAAGTTTCTTGTTTGTTAACTTTGTTTTTAACTACTTGTCAATGATCAATACCAACAAATAAAGCAGAATGTTTTGAAATATGTTCTTTGATTTGTTTAAGATTATCTAAAATACTATATCTATAAAAACTATACGCTTCTAGTTTATTAGATAAATTAGTAATATATTTACTTTTATAAAGATCTAATAACTTATCATAATATATTCCAGTATTTGGAAAATAGTAAAGATCGCCAAATCTAAAGTCAGATTCAAAAGCAATTCCATTTCTATTTAATAAATTATCAAATGTTCTAAAAAAACCACCATCAGCAACCCAATGCTCATTTAAAACACTTATGCTTGCTTCAGAAAAGTCGTACATTTCATTATTTGCTAGCATTAAAGCAGTTTCAAGTGATTTAATTGAAGCAAAATCTCAACATAATCCTGTATTTACTTGATATTGATTAAATAAAATATATTCATCTCTTAAAGAATAATATTCTAGATCTTGTTTATTTGAAATTTTTATTTCAGCTATTTCATCTTGTTTTTGTTTATAAAAGTTTGTAATTTGATCCGAACTAGAATTACTAATATTTTTAAAAAATATAAATGAAGATAATATAGATGAAAAAGTAGATAAAATTAGTAAGTTTATTTTTGTTTTTTTAATCATTTTTATAACAAATTTCTTTTTATTTTACAGTGTTAAAATTATATCACTTTACTTATAATTTTTAATAGTATATTTTAATGTTTTAGTATTAATTTTAGATTTAATTTAACTTATAACTAGTATTATTTTAAAACTATAAAAAACTCACTAAAATTAATATAAGGAGTAATTATGAATTATTTACCATTATTAACTATTAAAAGTGAATATAATTTTTTAGAATCTTTAATTACTATTGATAGTTATATTAAATTTATTAAAAAAAATAATTTTAGTTATGCTTTTTATAATGAAACTCACACTATGTATGGAGTAGCTGAATTTTTTAAAAAAGCTATTGATAATAATATAAAACCAATAATTGGTTTAACATTAGAACTTGAAGAAAATAAGTTGTGCATTTATGCAAAAAATAGACAAGGTTATCAAATACTTAATTATCTTTCTAGTTTTTTAAATGATGGATTTAGTCATCATGATTATGAAATTAAAGAATATATTTTAAACTTAGTTAATAATAATGTTATTGTAATTGGTTTAATTAGTGATTTAGATTTTAAAATTAGTTTAAAAAATCAATTAAATAATGATTTTTATGATGTTAAAGAATTAAATTTGTATTTTAATCAAATAAGTTATTTAGACATAAATGATCAAAGAATTTTTAATATTTTAAATGCTATTAAGACTAATAAAACAATAGATCAAATCCAAAATATTAATAATTATTTTTATCCAGATATTGATTATTTATCAAAAAATTATTCATTAGAAAATATTAAAAAAGTTATTAGTGAAATTAATTCAAAAGTTGATTTTAACTTATTTGATAGTAATGAAAAACACTTAGTAAAATACAAAAATATAAATAACTTATCTTCTTTTGAATATTTGCGTCAAGTTTGTTTATTATCATTAAAAAAATATCAGCAAAAAATTAAGCCTAATTTAGATTTAAAACTATATATTAATAGATTAAATTATGAATTAGAAATTATTAAACAAATGGGATTTAGTGATTATTTTTTAATAGTTAGTGATTATGTAAATTTTGCAAAAAAAAATGATATTTTAGTAGGTCCTGGTAGAGGAAGTGCTGCTGGTAGTTTAATTAGTTATTTATTAAGAATTACAGATATTGATCCATTAGAATATGATTTATTATTTGAAAGATTTTTAAATCCGGATCGTTCTAATTTACCAGATATTGATTTAGATTTTCAAGATAATAGAAGAGAAGAAGTTTTAGAATATTTATTTGAAAAATACGGTAAAAATCATGTTGGTATGATTACAACTTATCAAACTATTGGTTATAAAATGGCTTGAAGAGATGTATGTAGAGTTTTTAATATTGATTTATTAATCGTTAATAAAATTTCTAAAGTTTTAGATCAATACACAAATTCTGATTTTTTAGAATTTATTAAAGAAAATAAATTATTAAATGATTATTTTCAAAATGATTTGTTTAAAGAAATATTTATAACAATGCATAAAATTGTAGGCTTACCACGTCAAACATCAACACATGCAGCTGGAATTGTATTAACTGATTGTGATTTAAGAGAACTTGTTCCTATTAAAATTGGTTTTAATGGAATTAATCAAACTCAATTTGATATGAATTATTTAGATGCTTTAGGTTTAATTAAAATGGATATTTTAGGGTTAAGAAATTTAACTACTATTCAAGAAATTAAACATTTAATATATTTAAATCAAAACTTAAAAATTAGCTTAAATAAAATTGATTTAAATGATAAAAAAGCTTTTGAGCTTTTAAAAAATAAACAAACCTCAGGAATTTTTCAACTTGAATCAAAAGGGATGACTGATTTAATTTCAAAAATGCAAGTTGATTCTATTGAACTAATTTCAATAGCTTCAGCTTTATATCGTCCAGGTCCTCAAGAAATGATTCCTATTTATTTAGAAAATAAAAAAACTAATAAGTTTAAAATTATTGATAAAAGTGTTTATGAAATTTTAAAACCAACTTATGGGATTATTGTTTATCAAGAACAAGTGATGCAAATGCTTAATAAAGTAGCTAATTTTTCTTATGCAAAAGCAGATATTATTAGAAGAGCTATGAGTAAAAAAAATAATAAAGTAATGCAATCAATGAAACTAGAATTTATTAATAGTGCAATTAAGAATAATTTTTCTTATAATAAAGCTAATTTAATTTGAAATTGAATTGAAAAGTTTTCAAATTATGGATTTAATAAATCACATTCTATTTCTTATTCTTATATAAGTTATTGATTAGCTTATTTTAAAGCTCATTTTACAACTGAATTTTATACTAGTTTATTAGATCAAAATATTGGTAATGAAATCAAAACTCAACAATATATCAAAGAATTATATGATTATAAAATTAAAGTTAATAAACCAAGTGTAATTAATTCTAATTTTAATTATAAAATTATAAATAAACAAATTTATATGCCTTTAACTTGTATTAAATCAATTGGTTATGAAGTAGTTAAAAAGATTAATTTAGCTAAAAGTGAAAATGAAAATATGTATTTAGATATTCATAATTTCATACTAGCTGTAATTAAACAAAAAATTAATGTTAATGTATTACAAACTTTAATAAAAGCTGGAGCTTTAGATATTTTTAATTATAATAAAAAAACAATGATAGAAAATCTAGATCTATTAATTAGTCAAGCTAATGCTTATAAACAAGTTAATAATATTTTAGATGATGAAAAAATTAATTTAATTATTTATGATGAATATGAAGATGAGATTCTAGCAAGCTTTGAAAAAGAATTATATGGTTTTTTTATTGACCAAAATCCTATTTTAAAACTTAAAACTAATAATTTTAATTTAAATCTTATAGATATTTCTAAACTTGAATATAATAAAGTACAAGTGATTTTAGGTTATATTTTAAAAATTAAAGAAATTAAAGATAAAAATAACAATAAAATGGCATTTGTAACAGTTTTTGATAACACTAGTGAACTTGAACTAACAATTTTTAGTAGTGATTATAAAGATCTTTCTGATCAATTAATAGAAAATAAAGCTTATGTTTTTAAAGTACTAAAGACTAAGACAAATAATAAAACTTCAATAAAGTTTATTAGTTTAATTAAAGCTATTTAGGAGGTTATATGAAAACTAAAATTTTAGTAGTAGATGGTAATTCTTTGATTTTTAGAGCTTTTTATGCAACTGCTTATTCACCAAATACTAGTTTATTAAAAACAAAAAGCGGTGTTTTAACAAATGCAGTTTATTCTTTTATTAATATGTTATTATCTGTAATTCATCAAAGAGGACCTTATGATCACATTTTAATAGCATTTGATAAAGGTAAAAAAACTTTTAGACACGATTTATTAAGTGATTATAAAGCTAATAGAATTAAAACTCCTAATGAATTAGTTGAACAATTTAGTATTGTTAGAGAATTTTTAACAAAAGCAAACATTCAATGATTTGAACAAGAAAACATTGAAGCTGATGATATTGCTGGATCAATTTGTAAATATGCTGAAAAACAATTTGATAATTTACAAGCTGAAATTTTAAGTAGTGATAAAGATATGTATCAACTAATTACAAATAAAGTAATTTGTTTAAACCCAGTTCAAGGAGTTAATGAACTTGAAGAAGTTGATACTAATAAATTGTTTGAAAAATGACAAATTTTACCAAACCAAGTTCCAGATTATAAAGCAATAGTTGGTGATTCTTCAGATAATTTAAAAGGAGTTAATGGGATTGGACAAAAAGGAGCTATTAAATTAATTCAACAATATCAAAATTTAGAAAATATTTATAATAATTTAGAACAAATAAAAGGTGCTATTAAAACTAAATTAGAACAAGATAAAAAAATGGCTTTTTTATGTAAAGATTTAGCAACAATTAAAACTGATGTAACTTTAGAAAATTTTTCTTTTAAAAAATTAGATTTTAATGTTGATAATATTTATGAGTTTTTAAATAAATATGAAATGTATTCTTTAAAAAAACGCTTTACAAATATTTTAAATCTTGATTTTAATCCTTATCAAAATAAAAAACAAAATTTAGATGTTAGAATAATTAATTCTTGATCAAAAGATTATGAAGATTCTATAAATTATTTATATGTTGAATCATTAGAAGAAGATTATCATAAAGATAAAATTATTGGAATTGGTATTTCAAATAATAAAGGTAATTTTTATTTAGATTTTAAAAATAAAGCTCAACAATTGTCTTTTTTTGAAGATACAACACTAAGTTCAACTGATAGTTTGTTTGAAGAATTTTTAAATAATTCTAATTTAAAAAAATATACTTATGATATTAAAAAAACTACTTATTTATTAAAAAATCACAAGTATAATGTTTTAGCAAGTAATTTTGATTTTGATTTTATGGTTGCTTGTTATTCTTTAAATGCTAATGTTGTTTCTGATTTATCTAATCAAATTAAATTAGTTGATAATTTGATTGAATTAGAAACTATTGATGAAATTTTTGGAAAAGGTGTTAAAAAAAATCCAGATATAGATCTTGATATTAAATCTAAATATATTAGTAAAAAAGCTTATTTGTTAAAAAAATATTCTGATCAATTAATTGAACAATTAAAACAAACTAATACTTATGATTTATATTTAAAAATTGATCATCCTTTAATTGAGGTTTTATATGATATTGAAGTTCAAGGAATTTTAATAGATAAAGAACAATTAAAACTACAAACTCAACAAATATTAAAAAAGATTAATCATATTGAATGACAAATGAAAATTTTAGTTGCTGAAGAAATTGATAATAATTTTAATTTTTCTTCACCAAAGCAAATTCAAGAATTACTATTTGATAAATTAAAACTACCTAATTTAGAAAAAGGTACTACTAGTAAAGAAGTTTTAGAAAAATTAATAACTTATCATCCGATAATCAATTTATTATTAGAACATAGAAAATATACTAAGTTATATACAACTTATTTAAAAGGTTTTGAAAAATTTATTTTTGATGATAATAAAGTTCATACTATTTTTAATCATACTTTAACAAATACTGGTAGATTAAGTTCTTCTTATCCAAATATTCAAAATATTTCTATTAGAGATAATGAACAAAAAGAAGTTAGAAAAATTTTTATTACAAATAATAATAAAACTTTTTTAAGTTATGATTATTCTCAAATTGAACTAAGAGTTTTAGCACAAATGTCTAAAGAAACAAATTTAATTAATGCATTTAATCAAAATGCTGATATTCACTTACAAGCTGCTAAATTAATTTTTAATCTTAGTGATGATCAAATTACAAGTGAACAAAGAAGAATAGCTAAAGTTTTTAATTTTGGAATTTTATATGGTTTAACTGATTTTGGCTTAGCAAGTGATTTAAATATGAATGTTAATCAAGCAAAACAAATGATTAAAGATTATTATTCTGCTTTTCCAAGTTTATTAGATTTTAAAGAAAAACAAGTAGAAATAGCAACAAGTAAAGGTTATATTACAACTTTATCAAATAGAAGAAGATATATTAATGAATTAAATTCAACAAATCATAACATTAGACAATTTGGAAAAAGAATAGCAGTAAATACACCAATTCAAGGAACTGCTTCAGATATTTTAAAAGTAGCTATGATAAGTATTTATAAAAAGTTAAAAGAGCAAAATTTAGATGCTAAAATTATTTGTCAAATTCATGATGAAATTATTTTAGAAGTTGATGATAATCAATTAGAACAAACTAAAAAAATAGTTGTTAGTGAGTTAGAAAACGCTTTAGAAAAACTATTTTTAGATCTAAATATAAAAGATCAAGTAGTTGTTAAATTAAAAGTTGGAGAATCAGTTGGTAAAACTTGATTTGATTTAAAATAGAAAGGTTATTATGCCAGAACTACCAGAAGTTGTTACAGTTACAAATACAATAAAACCAAGTTTAATAAATAAAACAATTATAAAATCAGAAATTTTTTCTAATAAGATAGTTTCTTCAACTAGTGTTGAACAATTTATCAATTTAACTAAAGAACAAAAAATATTAGATATTTATAATTTAGCTAAATATATAGTTTTTGAATTAAAAGAATATGTAATTATTTCTCATTTAAGAATGACTGGAAAATGAGTAATTGAAAATTCTGATCAATATGCTTATAAAAAGTCTTGATTAAAAGCTGAATTTTTACTAGATAACAATTTAGTAGCAAGATTTTATGATATGCGCGGATTTGGAACTTTAAATCTTTATAATAAATCAACTTTTTTAAAAGATTCACATTTAGATAAATTAGGGCCAATTCCTTTAAATAATCAAACTAGTGTCGATTATTTATTTAATAAATTACAAAAATCTAATAAAGCTATTAAAACAGTTTTACTAGATCAACATGTTATTAGCGGATTGGGAAATATTTATGTTAATGAAGTGTTGTTTTTATCAAAAATTAATCCTTTAACTAATGCTAATTTAATAACAAAAGATCAAACTAAAGAAATTATTAAAAATTGTGAAAATGTTTTAAGCCAAGCGATTTTGTTAAAAGGTACTACAATTAGTGATTTTGAATCACTTCCAGGAGTAACTGGTAGTTATCAAACTAAACTTTTTGTACATTTAAATAATAAAAATTGTAAATTATGCAATACTAAAATTTCTAAAATAAAAGTTAATGGAAGAGGAACTTATTATTGTTCTAGTTGTCAAAAATAATTGTGGATAAGTGGATAAGATATACATAGCTACTATTTAAAACTACTATTTATAACTTCTAACAAGCAATTAATTACCAATTAAAAATAATTGCTTTTTTCTTTTAAAAAAAATTATAAACTTAGGTATTATAACTATTAGAAGAGAGGTTAAAGCTATGTTAAGTAGAGATTTTTCTTATTCTGTAAGCTCAAATTTTGAACTATCTCAAGAACAGTACAAATCATTAACTTGTTTATATCAACCTCTTATTAGCGCTCAAGCTATAAGCTTATATTTGACTTTAATTCAAGAAGTAAAAATTAGTAATATCTTAAAAGAAGAAGCATTAGAATCTAAAAGATTGTTAAATATTACTAATTTTTCTTTTAAAGAATTATCAAAAGCACTTGATTTATTAAATGCTTTTAAATTAATTAAAGTTTATGTTAAAAAAAGTGATTATAGCTTAATTAAATTTGAAATTTTAGAACCTTTAAAAAGTAATGAGTTTTTTAATCACGAATATTTAAATAATCTTTTATTAAATAAATTACAAGCAAATGATTATGAAATTACAAGATTTATGTTAGTCAATGAAACTCAGATTAATACTAATCAATATCAAGAAATAGTAGTTGATTTAACTGATGTTTATGATCAAAGTTTAATTTGTGATTTTAGCTATTCTGATTTTGAAGTTAAAAAAACACCTAATTATTTAAAAAAACTGAATCAGTTTTTAAATTTAGATTATTTAATAACTAGTTTGAAAAATAAAAATATTAGTTTAGATTTTTTAGATCAAAACACTTTAAAAAGTTTGTATGAACTTTTAACTATTAAAAAGTTAACTGAAGATCAAATTGTTAGTTTGATTATTAATTCTTATAATTCTTATAATAAAAATATTGATCTTAATTTATTTAAAAACTTATTAATTGATTTAATAACAAAAAAACATACTAACAATACTAATTTAGAATTGATCGAACTAATTAATAAAACAAATTGATTTGAATATAGTAAACAAAAATATGATATTGATTTAAGCAAATACACTACTGTTTTTGAAAATATTAAACATCAATATTGCTTATCTAATGGAATTATTAATTGCTTAATTGATTTTAGTTATAAAAAAAATAATGGACAAATTATAGTTAAATATATTGCTAAAATTGCAAAAACCTTATTTGATAAAAATATTAACACCACTTTAAAAGTAATGCAGTTTTTAAAAAATATTCAAAATAAAACTACAACCCATAACTATGAAACAATTTTTAAATCTGATGATTTTAATTTGCAAGCTGAACCTATTTTTGAGTTTAATGAAGAAGAATTAAAATGTTTAGTATAGAAAGTATTTATGAAACTAGATGATTATAAAAATAATCCTAAAATCAAAAAAATAATTAGTGATTCTTTAAATTCAAATGATGTAATTACAGATCAAGTTTTATTAGATAATAAAAACATCTTAGACGAGTTTTTATTTAATTACAAAGAGTGTAGTTTAGATGAAAAATGTAGTCAAATAATTAAAAATTATCAAGTTGATTTAGTATTTAAAGACCATTTATTTTATTTAAAAAATGTTTTATGTATTCATGGCAAACAAACAGAAAAACTTTTTATAATTAAAAAAAATTACTGATTTAGTGATTTTGATCTTAATTTGTTTTCTTTAACTTATGATGAGTATTTTAAAAATGAACTAAATAACTCAGAGTTTAGTTTATTAGATCAAAAAGAAAAAGATATTAGAAAAAAACTTTTAAGTAATATTTTAAAATTTGTTCAAAAAAATTCTAAAAAAGGTGTTTATTTATATGGTCATTCTGGAATTGGTAAAACTTATATGTTTAAAGTTTTAGCAAATACTTTAGCTAGTAAAAACAAAACAGTGATTTTTTCAACACTAAGATCTTTAATAGATAAATTAAAAGAATCATTTAACTCTTCTGAAATAAATTCTTTAGAATTAATGAAAAAAATAAAGACAGTTGACTTTTTATTTTTAGATGATATTGGTGGAGAAAATCTTTCTTTATGAGCTAGAGATGACTTTTTGTTTGAAGTTTTAAATTATAGAATGGAAAATCAAAAAGCTACATTTTTTACTTCTAATTTTTCTATTGATTTATTAGAAAAAAATTTACAATTCACAAGACAATATAATAATTTTTTAAATTCAAAAGATGTATTTGAATTAGAAAAAATTAAAATTGAAAGATTAATTTCAAGAATTAAAACTCTATCTAAAGAACTATTTTTTCTAGGAAGTAATAAAAGAAAAAACTAATTAATTTACTTTTATTTATCTATTATTTGTATAATTTAAAATGTTATTATTATTTTATATGAATACAAATAAAACAAAAGAAAGGTAACAATATGTCAAAAAAAGTTGCAATTAATGGATTTGGTAGAATTGGTAGATTAACATTTAGACGTTTGTTTGAAAAAGGTGTTGATATTGTTGCAATTAATGATTTAACTGACACTAAAACACTAGCATATTTACTTGAATTTGACACAGCCCAAGGAATTTTTTGCGAAGATGAAATTTCATATACTGATAATTCAATTATAGTTAAAGGAAAAGAAGTTAAAGTATTTGCTGAAAAAGATGCTGCTAACTTACCATGATCTGATTTAAAAATTGATTTAGTTGTTGAGTCAACTGGATTTTATACAGATAAAGAAAAAGCTTCAGCTCATATTAAAGCAGGTGCAAAAAAAGTTATTATTTCAGCACCAGCAACTGGAGATTTAAAAACTATTGTTTATGGGGTTAACCACAAATCATTAACAAGTGATGATGTAATTATTTCTGGAGCTTCATGTACAACTAATTGTTTAACACCATTTACTAAAGCTTTAGATGACACATTTACTATTAAAAAAGGTTTTATGACTACAGTTCATGCTGTAACTAATGACCAAAGATTATTAGATTTAAATCATAAAGATTTACGTAGAGGAAGAGCTGCTGCTTGAAATATTATTCCATCAACTACTGGAGCTGCAAAAGCAGTTAGTTTAGTATTACCTCATTTAAAAGGTAAATTAGATGGATATGCATTACGTGTTCCTACTATTACTGGTTCAATTACAGATTTAACTGTTGAATTTGAAACTCAAAATTTAACTATTGATCAAATTAATAATGCAGTAAAAAAAGCATTACAAGAAGATAGTGATTTAGCACAAGCTATGAAATATGAAACTAAACCAATTGTTTCATCAGATGTTATTGGTTCTAAATATGGATCTATTTTTGATGCTACTTTAACAAAAGTTATGGATGTTGATGGAAAACAATTAGTTAAAGTTTGTTCATGATATGATAATGAAAGTTCTTATGTTTCACAACTAGTTAGAACTACTATTTACTTTATGTCTTTATAAAAAAATATTAAATTTAAAATCTAAACTTTTTATTATTAATTAATAACAAGTTTAGATTTTGTTTTTTTAATTTATGAACTTATTTAAATATAGTAGAATATGTATAACTACTATAAAAGGAGAAAATATGAATTATAATAACAAAAAAACATTAAAAGACATAGATGTTAAAAATAAAACTGTACTAGTTCGTGTGGATTTTAATGTACCAATTCAAAATGGAGTTATTACTGATGATAATCGTATAATTGCTGCTCTTCCTACTATAAATTACTTAATAGAAAATGATGCCAAAATAGTATTATTTTCACATTTATCAAGAATTAAAACTAATGAAGATAAATTAAAAAAATCTTTAGCTCCAGTTGCAAAAAGATTAGAAGAATTATTGAATAAAAAAGTTAAATTTATTAACCAAACTAGAGGAAAAGAATTAGAACAAGCTGTTAGTTTATTGCAAACTAAAGAAATTATTTTAGTTGAAAATACTAGATTTGAAGATGTTTTAGATGATCAAGTTGTTAAGTATGAATCAAAAAATGATCCTGAATTAGGAAAGTATTGAGCAAGTTTAGGTGAAGTATTTGTAAATGATGCTTTTGGAACAGCACATAGATCACATGCTTCAAATGTTGGAATTGCTTCAAATATTAAAATTTCAGCTATTGGTTTTTTAGTTGAAAAAGAATTAAAAATGTTATCTCAAGCAGTTAATGACTCTAAAAAACCATTTATTGCAATTTTAGGTGGAGCAAAAGTTTCAGATAAAATTGGTGTTATTGAAAATTTATTACCAAAAGTTGATAAATTACTAATTGGTGGTGGAATGAGCTATACTTTTTTAAAAGCTCAAGGTCGTAGCATTGGTAAATCATTATTAGAAGAAGATAAAATTGATTTAGCTAAACATTATTTAGAAGTTGGAAAAGATAAAATTGTTTTACCAGTTGATACAGCATGTGCAAAAGAATTTGCTGATGTAAAGCCAACTATTTTTGAAACTAATATTCCTGATGAATGAGATGGATTAGATGCTGGACCAAAAACAATTGAAATGTATAAAGAAGAAATTAAAAAAGCTAAAACTATTGTTTGAAATGGTCCTGTTGGTGTATTTGAATTCAAAAATTTTGAAACTGGTACAAAATCTATATGTCAAGCAATTGCTGAACAAACTAAAACTGGAGCCTTTACTTTAATTGGTGGTGGAGATAGTGCTTCTGCTGCTATTAATATGGGGTTTAAAGATAATTTTTCATGAATTTCAACAGGTGGAGGAGCCTCACTTGAATTTATGGAAGGAAAAGAATTACGAGGAATTTCGGCAATTCAAAATAAATAAAATAGAAATAATTAACATTAGATATTAAAAAACTCACTTGTGTTAGATAAGTGAGTTTTTTTGTTTAATTTATTTTCCTGGCTTACTTGGAGCAGTTTCTGATCCTGTTCCTGGCTTACTTGGAGCAGTTTCTGATCCTGTTCCTGGCTTACTTGGAGCAGTTTCTGATCCTGTTCCTGGCTTACTTGGAGCAGTTTCTGATCCTGTTCCTGGCTTACTTGGAGCAGTTTCTGATCCTGTTCCTGGCTTACTTGGAGCAGTTTCTGATCCTGTTCCTGGCTTACTTGGAGCAGTTTCTGATCCTGTTCCTGGCTTACTTGGAGCAGTTTCTGATCCTGTTCCTGGCTTACTTGGAGCAGTTTCTGATCCTGTTCCTGGCTTACTTGGAGCAGTTTCTGATCCTGTTCCTGGCTTACTTGGAGCAGTTTCTGATCCTGTTCCTGGTTTTTCTTCTTCTTTATCTTTTGTCATTTCTGATGGTTTTTCAGAAGTTCCATTATTATTCATTTCAGTATTTGATCTATCACCACATGCAACTACAGCAGCACTAGTTGATGCGATTAAACCTACTGAACCTAGTAAAGTTAATAATTTTTTCATTAATTATCCTTTCAAAAACCGGTTATTTTAGCTACATATTATGTATTCTATATAGCTGAAATTCATTATATATATATATATATATAATGTCAAGCATAGATACACGGTTTTTGAACGATTAGAAAAATAACTAATAAAAAGAAATAAAAAACCTAAATCATAATTGATTTAGGTTGTATTTATTTAAAAAAGTCTTGATTTGCTTGTTGTTTAATTTTAGTAGTTGTTATAAATGGAATTCTTGTAATATATTGCATTTTAGTAGCAACTATCATTTTTGCTGGTCATTCATTAATTAGATGATTTTAAGTATGATTATAAGTATTTATAGATATTAAGCATAAGTAAAAAAATGTAAACTACTTTAAATATTAATTTTTTTAATTATTAATTATATTTAAAAGAACCTAGAGATATCTATCTAATTATTTTTTAAACTAATATTTTTGATGAATGTGGGAGATTAGATGCTAGAGTGAAAATACTTAAAATGTATAAAGAAGAAATCCAAAAAAATCTAAAACTATTGTTTGAAATAGTTCTCTAAGAGTATTTAAATTTAATAATTTTAAAACTGGTATAAAAGTATATGTCAAGCAATTGTTAAATAAACTAAAAATAGAGTTTTTATTTTAATTGCTGATGGGAGATATTGTTTCTATTGCTATTAATATGGGATTTAATAATAGAAATATTTTAAAATTCCAGTAATTTTAGATAAAAAATAGAAATAATTAATTGTAAATATTAAAAAAACCCACTTTCCCTTGCTAAGTGAGTTTTTTATTCTTCCATTATAAATATTAATTGCTAAAATTAATATATTTTATCTAGCTGGTTTAACAGTTCCGCTTCCACCTTCAGCTGGTTTAACAGTTCCGCTTCCACCTTCAGCTGGTTTAACAGTTCCGCTTCCACCTTCAGCTGGTTTAACAGTTCCGCTTCCACCTTCAGCTGGTTTAACAGTTCCGCTTCCACCTTCAGCTGGTTTAACAGTTCCGCTTCCACCTTCAGCTGGTTTAACAGTTCCGCTTCCACCTTCAGCTGGTTTAACAGTTCCGCTTCCACCTTCAGCTGGTTTAACAGTTCCGCTTCCACCTTCAGCTGGTTTAACAGTTCCGCTTCCACCTTCAGCTGGTTTAACAGTTCCGCTTCCACCTTCAGCTGGTTTAACAGTTCCGCTTCCACCTTCAGCTGGTTTAACAGTTCCGCTTCCACCTTCAGCTGGTTTAACAGTTCCGCTTCCACCTTCAGCTGGTTTAACAGTTCCGCTTCCACCTTCAGCTGGTTTAACAGTTCCGCTTCCACCTTCAGCTGGTTTTTCTTCTTCTTTATCTTTTGTCATTTCTGATGGTTTTTCAGAAGTTCCATTATTATTCATTTCAGTATTTGATCTATCACCACATGCAACTACAGCAGCACTAGTTGATGCGATTAAACCTACTGAACCTAGTAAAGTTAATAATTTTTTCATTAATTATCCTTTCAAAAACCGGTTATTTTAGCTACATATTATGTATTCTATATAGCTGAAATTCATTATATATATATATATATATATAATGTCAAGCATAGATACACGGTTTTTGAACGATTAGAAAAATAACTAATAAAAAGAAATAAAAAACCTAAATCATAATTGATTTAGGTTGAATTTATTTAAAAAAGTCTTGATTTGCTTGTTGTTTAATTTCAGCAGTTGTTATAAATGGGATTCTTGTAGTATATTGCATTTTAGCAGCAACTATCATTTTTGCTGGTCATTCATTAATTGAACGATTTCATTGAAATACAGTATCATTATAAATATCTCTAGCTGCAGTTATTTCTTTTTGTAAGTATAAGTTTTGTTGTAATGCTTGTTTAATTGAATCGTGTGATTTTAAATCAGGATAATTTTCAACTTGCAAACTTAACCCTTTAATAGTTGTGTCTAATTGATTTGAAATATTAGTTCTATTTTCATCATTTAAATTAATTCCAGATCTATAAGCTGCAATAGTTTTCATAACATCTTTATCTAATTCAATAGATTTAGATAATAATGATGCTAAATTTTGCATAACAACAACTCTTTGTTCTAAATAGTTATCAATTTGTGAAGCATTATGTTGTAATTTTTGTTCTAATTGAGCTAAATAGTTTTTTGCTTTAATTTTTATAAATGTAAAAATGATTCCAGGAGTAATTCCTAATATTCATAAAATTATTTCAAAAACTAATGAACCTTTTCCAACTGTTATTAAAATTCTTTTATTAATAACATTTACTTGTCTACCTTTATCTAAAATAGGATTATTCATTTCATCTAATGTATTTGCCATTTATATATCTCCTTATTCTATTTCAATAGCACCATATTCTGTTAAAATATCACTTTCATTATACTTATTTTTTACTTCATCATCTCATAATTTATCATCGATTGGTGAATTTTTATAGATTTTAAGTTTGAAATTAATAGTATTTGTGTATTTTATAAATTCATCTCAACTAACTGGAACATTATGATATCTTCCATCTCCTCCTAAAACTGGTATGTAATCAATTCTTGGTACTATATCAAAACCAATTGAAGTAGCTTGTATATAATCAATATTATTTTGACTAGCAATTAAGTTAGTTTTTATAATTGAGTCAGTTTTAATATTTGGATGATCTAATAGTTTAGATGGTATTAAATTAGCACAAACTTCATGTTCATAGTCACTAAGAATTAAATTATCTTGTATTTCATCTTTATACTCTAAACTAGTTTGAACTAAAGATGGTATTGAAAAATATGGAGCAAGTGTTCAATAAATAGTTTTAAAGTAATTATTATTTATACTATAAAAACTATTTTTAATATGTTCAATACTATAATGATCATAATCTTTTTCATAATCATAAAAGTTTAGATAATCTAAATTATTAGTTGCAAAAACAATTCATTTATTGATTTTTAGCATATGATAATTATCACCAAAACTTTTTTTATTATCTTGAACTAATTCAACTAAATTTTGTTGAGCTAGTGGAGTAAATAATAATCTAAATTCTCTTTCATTATTTCTATTAAAACAAGATCAAAAAGCTTCAAATTTAGTATTTGATAATGGAGTAAAGTTAAGGTTTTTTTGACTATATTTATGTAATTCTTTTTCAGTTTTTCTTACTAGTTTGTCTTTTTCTTTTTCAGTTAATTTATCAATTTGTTGTGGTTTTCTATATAATTGTAAATTTAAAGCTAAATCAGTTGCAAAATAAATTCTTGAATAGTGTGAAAATTCAACAAAAGGTTTAACTACACTAGCTGTTAAAACTTGAGTTTTAGTAACTTTTTTTATATTTCCATCACTATCAGTATATGATTCAGTTCAACTAATTGTTAAAGAACCATAATAAGTTTTTTTAACAACTTCATAACAATATTCTTTAGTTAGTAAAAATGAATTATTATTAATACTTCCTGATTTAACATAAAGTGTAGTTTTTTGATCATCAGATGATGGATTGATAAATCCATATTCATTAATTAGTTTATTTAATTTAGCTAATCCCAAATGTTTATTTAATTTAATAAAAGGCATTCTTAAAGTTAAAAGTTTATTTTTAGTTCCAATTTTAATCAAATTTCTTAGACTTTGAGTTTGTTCTAATCCAGTTTGAATTAATTGGTTTAATTTTTCTTGTTGAATGTTTTTAGTATTTAAAGATACTTTTTTCTTTTTATTAATTACAACAAATTGTATTACTAAAAAAACAATAAATAAAATTAAAACAATAATACAAATTAAGATCTCATATCATTTATATTCTTTAATTGTAGCTAAAGTTCAAATAAAAAAAGCTCCAAAAAGTCCAGACAAACAAATTAAAACTATATTAAAAATAGATCAAGCTTTAAGTCTTTTTAAACTAGAGTTTACTTGTTTTAATTCAGCTTCTTTTTTATTAATTTTTATTACTTGCTCTTGGTTTTGCTCTAAATCAACTTGTGAAGTTTTTATTAAATTATCAAAATATTCTTTAATAATATTTAAGTTTTTTTCTTCATATTTATCATATTCTTTAAGTGGTTCAAAAATAAATTCGTTATTTTCCATTTATGCTCCTTTCTAAAAATACATCTCTATTTTTATTTTATATTTTAAAAAAAATAAAAATAAAATACTTTTTAAAAAATCTTTTTAAAAATAAAAACCCTATATTTTAGATTTTTAGTCTGAAATATAGGGTTTAGGGAGTTATGGGATATAAAGTTTTCTTATTTGTATATTAATTATAAATAAACATATTTAAAATTTTTGATAAGTTCGCAATTTCAAATACTTTTTTATTTAATTTACCATAAATAACATTTTTTTAACTTTCTTATTAGTTTTGCAATACTACATATAATTAATGAAAATAAAAAATGTTTAAATTATTTAAAAGAGTTTAAAATATTTGAATATAATCACTTAAAGAAGAAAGGTGAGAAAAGTAATACACAAAGTATCACAATAATTGCAAGTCATATAAGTATTTGTTTATATTCTTCAATTAGTGATCTTATTCTTTTTTTAAAATTTAATTTTGGTTTATATTCTTGTTGTAAGTTAGGTGCAAAATAATAATAGTTTTTTATTTTTTTTAGTTCTCAATTTGAAATATTTTGGTTAAAACTTGTTGCACCTCCAAACATTGAACGAATATCTTCTACATTAGACATATTTCATTTTGAAATATCTTGATTAAATTTTTTAGCATCATAAAACATATAACCCATATCTTTTACTTTAGATACATTTCAAGCTTTATATTTTTTATTATCAACACTAACTTGTTTTGTATTGATATTTTGATCAAATGAAGTTGCTTTTTGGAACATTGCATAGGCAAGTGTAAGATTTGATGTGTCTCAATTTGAAATATTTTGGTTAAAAGATGATGCACTTTTAAACATATGATTCATCTCAGTTACTCTAGATACATTTCAAGCAGTGTATTTTTTGTTGTTTATAATAACTTCTTTAGTATTGATAGGCTGATCAAATTTTATTGCTTGATTAAACATACCACTCATTTTTTTTACTCTTGATGTATCTCAATTGTGTAAAGGAGTATTGAAATTAATACAATTTTCAAACATATAACTCATATCTTTAACACGTGATACATTTCATGCAATATATTTATCATCTAAATTTTTAACTACTTTAGTATTGATGTCTTGATTAAATAATTCTGCATTTCTAAACATATTGCTCATATTTTTTACTCTTGATGTATCTCAATTGTGTAAAGGAGTATTGAAATTAATACAATTTTCAAACATATAACTCATATCTTTAACACGTGATACATTTCATGCAATATATTTATTATTTTTGCTTTCTACTATTTTTGTATTAATGTTCTGATTAAATGATTTGGAACCTTTAAACATACAACTCATATTTTCAACATTTGATGTATTTCATTTTGAAATATCTTGATTAAACATATCAGTATCATAAAACATATAACTCATATTTTCAACACTTGATGTATTTCATTTTGAAATATCTTGATTAAAGTTGGAAGCTTGAAAAAACATATAACTCATATCAGTTACTTCAGAAACATCTCAATCCTCAATACCTTTTATTTTTTCAGATTTATTTCATTTGAATGCATTACTTAGATTCTCTATACATGATGGCAATGTATTTGGCACTTTTATTGTTGTTGGTTTAAATTGCTCTATTTGACATTCTTTATTTTTATTTTCAAAATATCCTATCTCAATGCATATGGTATTATTCTCAATATATTTAGCTTTTTGTATTTTAATTTTTCTTTTCATTTTGTACACCTTTTTATAAAGATATGTTTATATTATTTTTTAAAAATTTTAAGAATGAATTTTATAAAAATTTCTTTTTTGATTTATTTTTGAAAATTATATATCTTTTTTAAGTGAATTAATAATTTTATTTGTCAAAAATAATTTATATGTGATAATAAAAATTCAATAAGAAAATAAAATAATAGTAGTTATTCATAGCACACGATTAACTACATTAATATCACTTAAAAAGAAAGAAAAACATAAATGTGTAATAAAAATGCTAAAACAAAGTAAAAATGGAAAAATAAATTCAAAACCACAAATTCATCATTGAAATTTTTTTACTGTATTTTTTGTATTTATAAATTTTTTTTAAAGATTCAAAACCATTTAGCAATAAACATAAAAACGCAGAATAAAATAGTACTAAACCTAAAAATGGCGGGACATAAGTTTTTGGAATCCAATTAGCATTGTTAAAATAAAAAAATAATGATAATATAGCCATTAAAAATAACAACACTGATGCTCTAGAAAATAAAAAGTTTAAAGCAATCAAAAAAAATCTACTTTTTTTAACTATTTTATTTTTACGATATTCTTCAAGTTCATTTTCTCTTATATATCTTTTAAAGCTTAAATCTATTTTTGTAATTTTTTTAAAAATTAAATAAATGAACCAAACTAGAATTAAAACAGAAGATATTATAATGATTGGTATGTAATCATGTGAAGAATTATTAACATTATTTGCAGAAGGCGTTTTAATACGGAATTTAGCTAAAATACCAATAATAGAAAAAGAAAAGAATAAATAAATATAAACAAATCTTCAAATTCAAAGTGTTATATTTTTATTGTATTTGTATACAATTGGTATGGTATTAGACTCATTTTTTATTGATGAACAATATTTGTTATAATATGGTGATAGAGTAGAAGAATATCTAAAACCCATTATTATACCAGATGATAATTCTTCAAATTTTCCTGAATTTTTAATTTTTAATTTTTCATTTTCATACATTTTTTCAAGTAAATTCAAAACATTAGTAGCAACATCACTATAGCTTATAATATTTTTTTCTTCTGTAATTAAATCTAATTGAATATCTTCTATCAATCTTGATACAAATATAGGTTTAAAAACCAATTCATCATATGATAGGCAAATTTTATCAATGTTTTCAATATTATTTTTCTTTATTTCTATAAGTAATTTTTTTAATAAATCAATAGTTTTAGAGTATTCAACTGATATGTATTTGTTCCTATTTTTTAGATAATTTCTAATTCCATTTATTTCTTTACACACTATCGAGTTAAAAAGAATTGCTATAGGAGTAGCTATTAAAGAACCTAAAACATATCTGAATTTATCCAATATTTCATATCAAATATATCAAATATCAATTTTTTTATCTTTTAGAACTTGACTAATAGAATTATCAAAAAAATAAGAGTATTCAAAAAATAGACATATAAGAAATATAGTTAAAAAAAGTAATTTAGCATATGATCTCATTATAAATCCTTTAAAATAAATTATTAATTTTTATAAATTCGTTAATATAAAACAAGAGTTAATTCATCAAAAATATGCAAAGATGATAGTTAAATATTTTATTTACTTATAACAGCATAGAAAGTAATAAACAAGTCATTATAAAGATCATTTCTAGTTATTAATATTGTAATATTAAGTGAAATAATTTTTTATAATTATTTATAAATTTAAGCATAAATTTTTGATATGAAAAATAATATTTTATTAAATCTCTATATAAATATAATATAACCAAAATATTAATATTTAAAATATTATTATTAACTGTTGTGTATTTGTAGTTCTTACTATTAACTTAAAAAATATGTAAGCAAAATTGGATAATATTAAGAACGTTACAAAAAAATATTTATCAATAATTACCTAATACCATAAACGTTAATTAAAAATTTATATTATTATAATAGGTGTTTTTTTGAATTTAACAAAAATAATCTTTTTAATTTTTTGTTCTTGAATTATATATTTTTGATAGACTGAATGAATTTTCAATCTTTTGTTATTATTAACTTTTTTAAGTTCTTCAGAAGTACTGAATTTATTAAATTTAAACTAGAACTAGTTTAAATGGAAAATAAAATAATTTCTACTATAAAGACTACAGGTTTTTTATTGCTATTAATTTTTAAATTTGGTTATGTATGTAATTATTTTTTTACTAATATTGAGAAAGATTTTTTTCATAGTTAACAATAAGACCTTTTAGTTTTAGAGATTTTTTTGCGTCTATAAATTTCAAATCTTTTTTAAAAGTATTAGCAATTCTTTCTTAATTATTTTTTTATCTATTAAATTTTTTATGATCTATTAAATATGTGTAGTTAAAATACAAACCTTATATTCGATATATACGTATATGTTTCTTTTTATTAAGTTTTTCCCTTTTTTAATAATTTGTAATTTAATTTTTAAACTTATTTTAGTCATATAAAAACCCCATACTCTAGATTTTTAGTCTAGAATATGGGGTTAGATAAAAACTTATATTAAAAGTTAATCATTATCTATTGTGTTTTAATTGATATTTATCTTCTTTTTCTTTAAGCTTGTCATATACTTTAATAGTAATTACACCATCTTTTCTTCAAATTCCCTTGATTGTTTGACTAATCATCATTGTTAAAAAGATTACATAATAGATTTGGAAAAACATTGTTAATAATCCAAATAAAAAGTATAAAACACCAATTAATGCATTATCAGCTTGTAATACTCTAGCAGCTGTATTTATAATATTTCCAATTAATCTTAATATTGAATAAATCATTAATACTATTAATTCAATAGTTACAATTACTAAATAAAATACAGCAATAGTTTTCATTAAAAAGCTAGTAAATGTATTACCTTCAAAACGTTCTTTTGAATTTTTATTAAAAAATAGAATAAATGCTAATAGTCCAACTACTAATAAAACACCATTACCAATAATAAAACCTACTAAAATTCAATATCATTCTTTAGATTTGTCAAATCAATTTGTATTAGGATTAATTGTTTTTAATTGTCAAAATAAAACACCTAAAAATATAGCTGAACCAATTGTTGTAATAATTGCAAACGATCTTGATAAAAATCATTTAGGTTTAATAGTTGATTGAGTGGTTACATTTGGTAAACTTGTTAAAACTCAAGGAGTTAAAAATCCTCCTAAATTTAAACTTAAACTAGCTAAAATATATCTATTTGCAACTAATTCTTCATCAGTACTTTTTTTAACAAATCTTAAAATAATTACTGCTGAAATAATAGTTTTTCAAAACATATATCCCATAATTGCATAACCTAGTGCAAGTAATACTTGTTTAGATTGATCTAATGCTTTAACATCAATTTTACTTAAAAAATAAAGAGATATAAGCATTCCAATTACAGCAAAAATTGTTCCAATTCATTGAAAAAATTTTATTTGAGTTCTTGGTGAACTAAAAAAACTTGAATTATTATTTTTCACTTTTTTGCTCCTTTAATACAAAAGATATTATATATTAATTGATTAACTATAACAAATATATAATCTTGATTTATCTATTAAGTTTTTTTATTTAAAATCACTGGAATAATTAATGGATTTCTTCTTTTTACTCTAAAAATGTATGGACTTAAAGAAGACTTAATAGCCTTTTTAATAGCTGCAAAAGTTGGTTTTGATGACATTAATACTTCGTTAACTGCATTAGTAATAATTTGAATTGAATCACTAATTATTGAACCAGCATCTTTTACATAAAAACTACCACGAGAAATAATTCTAGGTTGGGCTATTAATCTATTAGTTTGTGAATCTAATGAAATTACAACAGCAATTAATCCATCTTTTGAAAGAATTTCTCTTTCTCTAATAACATTACTTGCTTTTCCAGTCATATCTTTTCCATCAACATAAACCGCATCAGCTTCAACACGTTTTCCAATTTTAGCTTTACCTTGTAACAGTTCTAATACATCACCATTAGCCATTATAAAACCATTACCTTTTTCTAAATTAACACTTTCACCAGTTTCAACATGTTTTTTTAACATACGGTATTCACCGTGCATTGGCATAAAATATTTTGGTCTGATTAAACTAAATAATAATTTTTGTTCTTCTTGACTAGCGTGACCTGAAGTATGTATTTTATTATCTGAAGTATTTTCAATAACTTTAGCTCCAACTCTAGTTAACTTATTAACTAACTTTTCAACATCAGCTCTATTTCCCGGAATTGGTGAAGATGAAAAAACAACTGTATCACCAGGAATAATATTTATTGATAAATGCTTATTATTAGCAATTCTAGATAAAGCAGCCATTGGTTCACCTTGACTACCTGTTGTTAAAATCATTAATTCTTCTGGTTTGTATTTGTCAATATCAGTTGATTTAATAAATTCTTTTTCACTAATTTTTAAATGACCAATTTGACGAATGATTTTAATAATTCTTTCAAATGATCTACCTAAAATAACAATTTTTCTATTATATTTGTGAGCTGTTTCTATAATGTGTTGAATTCTATGAACATTTGAAGCAAAAGTTGTTAAAAAGATTCTTCCTTTAGCTTGTAAAAATAATTTATCAATATTTGAAATAATACTTTTTTCACCTTGTGTATATCCTTCAACTTCACTATTAGTTGAATCTGCCATTAATAATTCAACTCCATTTTCACCCATTGAAGCTAATTTAGTAAGTTCAGCAAAATGTCCTAGTGGTGATCAGTCAAATTTATAATCTCCTGTTGAAAAAATATTACCATTAGGAGTTTGAACTAAAATTCCAAATGCATCAGGAATAGAGTGGTTTAATGCAGCATAACTAACTTTAAAGTTTTTAGTTTTTCACACATCATCAGCATCATATTCTTTAACAATGGTTTTGTCTTCAATTTTATATTCTTTTAATCTATCTCTAATTAACATAGCAGCTAATTTTGGAGCATAAATTACAGGAATCTTTACTTGTTGAACTAAATATTGAATTCCACCAATATGATCTTCATGACCATGAGTAATAAATAAAGCTTTAATCTTTTTTTGATTTTCAACTAAATAAGAATAATCTGGAATAACAGCACTTACTCCTAGCATAGTTGATTCAGGAAATTTTACTCCTGCATCAATCATAATTAGTTCATTATCATATTCAATACAATAAGTATTTTTTCCAACTTCTTCTAATCCACCTAAAGCAAAAATTTTAGTAGGTATATTTGTTTTTTGATATTGTCTTTTAACTTCTTTTTGCTTAAATACATATGGTTTAAATTCTTTTTCATCAATACTAATATTTAATTGGTCACCATCATCATCATAACTATTAATTTGGTTTTCGCTTTCTGTGTCATTTATTTCTAGATTTTTTTTATTATCTTTGTTTGACATTTTTTCCTTTCTAAATAAAAAATATTAAAACAAAACAAAATGAAACAATCTTGTTTTAATTATTAAATATTATTATCAGTTAATTAATTTTATAGTAGTTACTTACTAATATTGTATAACATTATTTTTTATAAAATGCTTAAAAAATAGTTATATAAATTTATAAATTTGATGATATTACTATTAGATTAAAAAAATAAATAATCTATATTTTTAAATTAGTAATTAAATTTTTAGTAAATCTATAGAATTTTATCTTATTATATAACAATAAAAAAGAGCTAGTTAAAGCTCTTTATATAACTTGCTTACAAATTTATTAGTTAGTTTAACTTTAGTTATTTAACAAATAAACAAATTTTTTAGGAATTTTTTTATTGTTAAAATCTGGGTGTGAATCAGTGTTAAAGTTTTTTATATAACTTACTCTATTAACATTTCATTCAGATAAATCTTGGTTAAAAGCTTTAGCCCCATTAAACATACTATTCATATCAGTTACTCTTGAAACGTTTCAACTAGAAATATCTTGATTAAAAGAACTAGCGTTTTTAAATAGTTCACCCATATTTTGAACTCTTGAAACATCTCAGTTAGAAATATCTTGATTAAAAGAACTAGCTCCAGAAAACATTCTACCCATATCAACAACTCTTGAAGTATCTAAACTAGAAATATCTTGATTAAAGTTTTTAGCATCTTTAAACATATCAATCATATTTGTAACATTACTTGTATCTCATTTTTCTAATCCTGAAATATGAGAGTTTTGATTTTTTGCAAAAGCTCCTTTTAAATTAGTAATAAATCCAGGTAAGACTTCAGGAACTTTTTTAACATTTTTTGGAATTGGTTTAATTTGTCATTGACCATATTTATTTTTAAAATATCCAATTTCTTTAAGTTCAGTTTCATCATCTTTATTATAGACTTCACTTTGATCACTTTTAGGTTCTGGTTTAACTTTAAAATCAATTTCAAGTTTTTCTGAATAATCATCAGAAATTGGATTAATAGTAATTTTTTGATCATCTATTTTGATTTCAAAATTATTTTCAAAATCAAAATCTTCTAATTCAGGATTTTTATCTTTAATTAAATCAATAATTTTTTTATTATCTGGTTGTAAATCAAATTCAAAATTATTGATATCTTTAGTATCAATTAAATCTTTAATTTTAGTTCTAATTTTAAATTTATAACCTGTAATTTGTCCTTTATAAAAATATGAATCTGGTTTTGCTTTAATAGTGACAATGTTATTTTTTATTTCAATTTCAAAATGTGTGTTAAAGTCAACATCTTGTAAATTATCTTTATTTAATTCAATAATTTTATTAATGATTTGATCTTCATTAACACTATCAAACTTACCTAAAAATTTATCTTTTGAATTTAAAAATTGATCTACATTAGTTTTTTGAAATCTTAATTCAACTTGACCTTTATATTTTTTATGATCAGGTTTTGCAATAATTTTAATACTATTAGTATTTTTAAAAAATACTAAATCAACATCATCTTCACTAAGAATTATAGTTTTTTTGTATGTTTTTAACTTATTAATTTTGTTATTAATATGTTTTAAAACATCATTTTTATTTTCAGTATAAAAAATGGGTAAAAAACGAGAATTAATTTTAATTGCATCTTCTAAATTAATAACAGTCTCTTTTTTATTTTTGTCATCCTTTCTAACTACTTTTCTTTTATTTTTACTAATACCTATAGCAGCTCCTGTTATTAAGCTAGTTCCAAGTAATAAACCTGCTAATACAATTAAATATTTCTTTTTCTTTTTCTTTTTTTTATTTTGTTCTTTGTTTTTACTTGTAATTTTAATATTCTTTTTCTTTTTTGCCATACACTTATTTTTTACAAAAAATTTTAGCAAATTTCAAATTTTTTACAAAAAAAGCTTTAACAAAATTTTAAAAAACTATATAATTATATCTTTATTTGTAAAATTAGTTTACTTTTTGTTTTATAAAAACATTAGAGCATATACTATTTTTAATTTAGTTATAATGTATGCACTTTTTTACTTTTTGTATTTAATTTATTAATTTAATAATTTTGTCCTACTCTTAAAAAACAAAATTGAGAGTTATTAAAAACTAAAGAATAACAAAAGTTTTAAAATGATTTAATCAATGAATATAATAAAAAATTCAAAACCATAACTATTAAAATTTCAAGCTTACAAACTACTAATAAAATACTTAATAAAAAATTAAAAATAGTAAAAAATAGTTTTTTAAAGATATAGAAAATAATAAAAAAATATGAGAAACTAGTAGTGATAAAAAATACAATAAATTAAAATAAAATGTTTAAAAAATAATAAAAAACAATTTGAACAACTACTTAGTTAAAAACTAGAATTATAATCAAATATTAAATCATTAAATAATCAATTAAATAAACAAGAACAATTAATATAAATTACAATTAGAAAATCAATATAATACTTTATTAAAATAAATAATAAAAAATAATTTGAACAACAAATTAATCAATTAAAAAATCATTTAACTAAAAATGTATACAAGTTAAAAAATAAAGACTTAAAACATAAAAGTGAACTTACTAAATTAATAACTACAAAAAATAATAAGATTAATCAATTAAAAAAAGATTTAAAAATTGTTCAAAAAAAATTAACTAAAAATATTAAATTAGTTGATAAAGAATTAAAAAAAATATTGTTTAAATCAGTTTAATAAAGTGTCAATGTTTATTTTAAAACATCAATCTTAATTAAAGATAATATTGTTATTAAAAATGAAGATGTTTTAAAGTTAATTAAAGGTGATTTTATTTTTAGAGTTTGTCTTGAACAAGAAAATCAAAATCTTTTATTAAGTGTAATGTGTGAAATGAAATTAGAATAATTAAACTTATATAACAAAGAAAAATAGTGATCATTATAAAAAAATGTATGGTAATAAAAATAAAAAAATTTAGATTATGTTTTGTTAGTTAGTTAAAATATGGTACTAATAATAGTCTAACTTATATAGTTAATGATTATAAAGAATATGTTTGTTATAAGGCTGATGTATTTTATTAGTTTTAGGTGCATTAGAAACTGTTGCACTAAAATATAAAGATTTAAAAATTATAACAAGAAATTATTTTCAAAGAAAAACAAGATATTTTAAATGAATTTTAAGAATTTTAAAGTAACTTATTAAATAATGTTTTAAAGCATGTTGATACTAAAGTTAATGAGATTAATAAATTTGTTAAAAATATTAAAAACAAGCTAATAAAATTTTAAAAGCAACTGAACTTGTAATTAGAACACACTTAAATACAGTTAAAAATAAAATTAATAACTTTAACATTGAAAAGATTTTTTAATAGAAATTTTTAAATAAGAAAGGAATTATAATGACACAAAGAACAAAAATAATTTTAGGTAGTGTAATTGGTAGTTTAGCTTTAGTTTGTATAAGTGGATTTACAGGTTATAAGATAGCTTTAAAAAATGACACTGAAAATAAAAATGATGTTGAAAATAAAAACGATATTGAATATAAAGACGATAATGAAAATAAAAATGACACTGAAAATAAAAACGATATCGAAAATAAAATTGATATTGAATATATAAATAGAAAAAAGAAGATAATACCAATAGTTGGTATTGGATTTTTTTATAGTTTTGATGATCTAATCTATGATAAAAGAAGAAATGAATTATTATTAATTAAAGATAATATATATAACATTAACTTTAATGATGGTAGCAAAAAAAACAATAACAAAGAAGTAACATTTTTCTATAATAGAGGAAATGAAATCTATAAGTATGTAATTAGTAATTTTTCTTATGATACAAAAGAAATCATTGACTTCTTAATTAATGGTTCTAAAAATAATAAAGATATTTTAGACGTTAAAAAAGCAATTATTACAAAAATAAAAGTAGAATAGAGATGAAATTATAGTAGTGGAGTCAAATTACTTTTAATAAAAAACCAAACTTTTTTACATATTATTATTGCTTTTGTGAATACAGAAAGCAAAAAATATTTGTTTGGAGAAATGATAATATTCAACCAATTAATTTAGAAGATGCAAAAGCGACTTTAGAAAATGTTGTTAAACCAATTAAAAATAAAATTAATTTTAATCTAGAATTTTGTTGTGTGATAGAAAATATAATAAGTTCAAAGTTTAGATTGTTTTAACTATGAAAAGTAAAAATAAGCCATACCTAATATTTGACAAGCAGGTATTGTGTATATTAGATCTAAAAGCCAAAGTATTGAATGAACTAATAATCAATTAACAAACTGATGAATTAAAAGTTAAAATAAATTATCAAGAGGCAAGTTTTGAATTATTAAATTTAGAGTTAGGAAAAAATAAACAAAAATAATTTAATTGGCAGTACTTAACTTTTTTGTTTTAGTAAATAATGAGCTCTAAATTTTTTAATATGTTTTATATAAATAAATAATTTAGTTATTAGAAACGGAGAAAAAATGAATGCAAACAAAAAATTTAATGTACTATCCCCCATTACATTAGAACAAAATCTTTCTATTTATGATGAAGCCTTAGATTTTGCAATTGATTCATCAGAAAAAAGAATTAAAAATATTGGAATTAGCGGTTCTTATGGTGCTGGAAAAAGTACAGTTTGAAATACTTATGTAAAAAAAAGAAATATTAATAATATTATTTCAATATCACTAGCTAAGTATTATGAAGCAAAGTCAGATACAAAAATGAATATTTTTGATAATAGTGTATTTGAAAACAGAATAGAAAGACAAATAATTAACCAAATAATTTCACAAATAGATCCCAAATTAATACCGTTATACTCTAATAAAATTAAAGAAAATAAGAATAAAAGAGAAGTTTTGATTAATTTTACATTCTTTACTTTTTTTATAGTGGGAATAGTTGGATTATCAAATATAAGTTTATTTAATGATTATTTAAAATTAAAATTTGCATTAATTTTTATTTTTAATTTATGTTGAATTATTCCTGTATTATGATCATCAATTAACCTTATCAAAAACAGTAAAATTAAAATATTAGAATTTAACATAAAGGGTATAAAAGGTAAATTTAATGAGATAGATCAAAAAGATGAAACCATATTTGATAAGGAAATTAAACAAATTATTTACTTATTATATTCTTCAAATACAGATTATGTAGTTTTTGATGATTTAGATAGATATAAAAGTATAGAAATTTTTGAAAAATTAAAACAATTAAACTATTTATTGAATAACTATTATAAAACTAAAAATAAAGACAAAGTGGTTAAATTTATTTATATGGTTTCAGATGATCTATTTGATAATGAAAGCAGAACCAAATTTTTTGACTTTATAATTACAATAATTCCAATCAAAACATCTAAAACATTTGTTAGAAACCGACTAGAAGCTATTGATATTGATATTGATTCTGAATACATAGAAAATATATTGAATATTATTACAAACACAAGAATATTTTTAAATGCAATAAATGATTATCTGATTTATAAAAAATTAGTAATGCGAAGATTTCAATTAAAAAATTCTGACAAGTTAAATTTATTCAATATTATTTTAGTTAAAAATTTATTACCAGATGAATTTCAGCATTTACAAAATAATAGAGGAATAATTTATGAATTATTAAATAAAGATAAAGAAGATTATTGCAAATGAGCTATAGATAGTCTTGAACTTAAGATAAAAGAAATAGATAAGCTAATAATGTCAACTTCTTATTGATTTAGTGGAATAGGATATGAACATCAATTCATTGTAAGAGAACTTACTAATGTCTTGTCTATTTATGATGATTTAGATAACGAGGAAATAAATTTAGGTTTAAGTAGAGAACAAGTAAAAAATAAACCTTTTGAAGAAAATGATCAAACAAAAGTTAGAGTCTTGGCTAGAATGTATGAAAACAAGCAAGTGAAAGCAAGAGTTAAATATGCTACTTTTGGTGGTATACAATATGTGATTGCAGAACAAGAACTTACATATGATGAATTTTTTAAAAAATTTGTTACTAAAGAACTTATTTACAAATTAAATAGAGTAAGACGTAATGGCTATAAAGAGATTGATAAATTAAAATCTATAAAAAAGGATTTGGTTGAGAGCTTATATTTTTGTGAAGAGTTATCTATTAATAAACTATTAAAAATAATTGATTGAGATAATAGCAATAATCAACTAGCACAAAAATGATTTGAAGAATTAAAAAGAAAAGATAATGCAAAAAATATTAATAATTTCTCTTTAATTAAATCAATATTTAATCTTGATTTGATTAATGAAGATTATAAAAAATATATAAATTATATTAATTAATGATATTTCAATGTAGAACAAAAAAATAAAAAAAAGAGGTTGGGAGAAAATAAAGACCTCTTTTTTTACTTTTCATTATTAATCTATTTCGTTAATTTCTATTTTATCTACATAATTAGATAGTTCATCAATAAATTCTTTTGAAGCTATTTTATAACTAAAAGCAGTTGCACTTCCACAAATTAAAGAAAATTTCAAAGCTTTTATATAGTCATTTGTTTGTAGATATTTGGTTATAAAACCAGCAATCATACTATCGCCAGCCCCAGCAACATTATCTACTTTATAATTTCATTTTGGTAAACTAGCTTTATAAATTTTTGTACTTGTTACTAAAATAGCTCCATCACTTCCAAGAGAAACTAGAACATTTTTACAACCTTTTTGTACTAAAATTTTTGATTGATTAATAATATCAGAAACGTTTTTAAGTTCCATATTAAATGTAGCTTCTAATTCATCTTTGTTTGGCTTTATTAAAAATGGTTGTTGTTCAACTACTTTTAACAATGGTTCTTTAAACGTATCAACAACACTATAAGCCCTTTTTAAATTAGCTAATTCTACTAGTTCTGCATAAATATTTGTATCAGTATTAATTGGCAAACTTCCTGTTAATATTAAAACATCATCTTTTTGTAATACATTATTTAAATATTTCTTTAATTTATTAAGTTCATTAATATTAATTTCTGGGGCATAACTACTTGATTCAGTTTGTTCATTATCTATTATTTTAAGATTAATTCTAATATCGCCATTTGATTTAAATTTTTTATATCTAATTTGTTCTTTTTTTAAATCGTTATAAAAAAATGTTTCAAAACTACCGTTTGTAAATACTAATAATTCATTATCTATATTTAATCTATTTAATAGCATAGATATATGTATTGCTTTACCAGCAGCATACATATATTGACTTTTAGGTCTATTAGTTTTATTTTTTAAAAAATTATCAAATTTTAAAATATAATCAATTGATGGACTTAATGAAACAATATAAATTTTATTATGCATTTTTATTTCTTTCTAATTAATCAGTTTGTAATCAAGAGCTATTTTATTAATTGCATTATAATATTTGGTTTTAAAATCTTTTAGATTTTTATTAGTTAGTGTTTCTAATTGGTTAATATAATTGTTGATTTTTGTATAGTTAGTTTGTGAATCTTTAATAACTATATCTTTTTGTGTTTTAATTTGATTTTGTAATTTAAGTTTTTGTTCTTCAAGCTTTTTAGTTAAAATATTGTTTTTAATTTTATAATTTTTAGTTTCTAATTGTTTTAATTTCTCAACTAGTTTTTCGTATTTAACAGTTTGTTTTGAAAGCTTTTTAATATCTTTAGATAGCAAGTCTATATCTTTATATGTTCTTATAATTTTAGTTTGTTTTTCACTAGTTTGTTGTTTTTTAATTTTTAGTTTTATTAAAAGAGTTTGCAATTTAGAATTATAATGTCCAGTTTTAATCTTTAATTCTTTAGTAATATCTTTAAATAATATTTCTTCAACTTGTTGTTCATTTCAAAATACATAAGTAATTAGAATACCTAAAACAAATGACACTAGATCAATTATAATTGCTAAAACAATTTTATCAGTATAAGCTAAAAATCCTACAATTCCACCTAAACCAGCTAGATTATTTAACCCAACATTAAATATAGAAATTAGTCAACCACCAATTCCTCCAGCAATAGTTCCTAAAATAAATGGTTTAAATCTTGGTAAGTTAATTGCATAAATACAAGATTCAGTTGGTCCTGAAATTATTCCAGGTAAAGCTGCAGCAATAGCTGCTGATTTATCTACACTTTTTTTAGATTTAATACCAACTGCAATAGTTGCACCCATTTGAGCTCAAGCTGCGGCAAAAGCAGCTGCTAAAAATATTGATGGGTTATTAGTAGTTGTTAGATCAGCAACAGCTGTAAAAAATAGAACATTATGAACTCCTAAAACAACTAGTGGTTGTCAAGTTAATCCAATAATTAAACCACTAATTCCATAAGGTAAAGTTACAAATCAATTAAATGCTTTTAAGACATATGATTCGATTATTGACATTATTGGACCAATAACAAAAAATGCTAGTAATCCACCTATTAGTAATGATAAAAGTGGGTTTAAAATAAAATTAGCAACTGAATGAAAATATTTATTCATTAATTTTTGAAAATAAGAAATAACTACTCCAGTAAAAATAAATACTAAAATTGTTGAATAAAATGGTTTTATAACAATTTCTCAAGAACCAATATTTAACAAATGCAATCCTTGTTCTGGAATAATTGGTGAAATCATAATTAAACCTAAAGCAATAGCAATTGCAGTATTTCCTTTTAAATATCTAGTTGTTGATCAAATTACCATTACTCCTATTAATTTAAATCCTGAGTTAGCTATTGTATTTATAACTAAATCAAAAACATTATAGTCTTTTTGAAAAACTGAGTCTGATTTAATTGAATGTACTAAACCAATTCTAATTAGAATTTGTTGTAAAGCCATAATTAATCCAAATCCAATTAAAAATGGAATTAGTGGACCAAATATTGCTGAAATTGATTTAACAAATCTTTTAGTAAGTCCTACTTTTTTATTATTTTCATTTAATGAATTTTTAATTTCAAATCCATTAATTTTATCTATATCAACTTGTATTTGTTCTTTTAAAAGATTAGTTATTTGACTAACTTCTGAACCTATAATAACTTGTAACTCTCCACTAGAAATTAAACAACCTTGTGTTCTTTTTAAAGTTTTTAAATTATCTAATTTAATTAAACTTTGATCATAAAGTGTTAGTCTTAATCTTGTTGCACAATTATAAACATCTTTAATATTTTGTTTACCACCAACATTAATAAAAATTTCTTCAATTAATGCTAGTTGTTTTTGTTGTTTTGTCATATAGATCCTTATTCAAGGTTTATAATTAATCCTTTATATTCATCTGTATATTTATCACTTATTAAAATAGTTTCTTTTAAAACATCTACTTTAATCACATTTTTAGAACCAAATTTAGAAGAATCCATTAATATAAAAGATTTATCAGAATTTTTAATAGCTTTTTCTTTTATTAATGCTTCTTTAATATTTGTTGTGTAAAAACGTTGTGATGATAAATTATTCATTCCTATAAAAACCTTATCAAAATAAAAATTATCTAAATTTTTCAGAGCAAGTTCACCAATTGTTGCATGTGTAGATGGATTAATTGATCCACCTAATAAAATTACTTCTATGTCTTGTTCAACTAACTCTAAAGCTATTGAATATCCATTAGTAACAACAATTATTTTTTTATTAATTAAGTATTTGATCATTTGCTTTGTTGTTGTTCCAGTATCTAAAAAGATCAGATCACCATTACTAACATATTCACTAGCTTTTTGCGCAATAAGATCTTTTATATCTATATTTATATGTTGTTTTTCTTCATCAAATAACTCATAACGCTTTGCTAGTGAATTTGCAGATTTTGCCCCACCATAAACTTTGTAAAGTTTTTTTTCTTTATCTAGTTCAGAAATATCATTAATAATAGTTTGAATAGTAGAAGACAATAATTTTGCTAACTGTTTATTAGTAACAAAATCTTTTTCATTTACTATTTCAAGAATTTTTTGTCTTCTTTGATCTTTTAACATCGTTTCTTGCTCCTTAACCTTATTTTACAATTTATTTTAAAAAAGTTTAAAAAAGTTTAAAATAATTTTAAATTTATTGTAAAATTTTAATAGATATAAGTTGTCGTTTTTTGTTATATCTTCACTTTATTAAAACAAAAAAATTATTTTAGTAAGACAAATTTTATCTTTTATTATTAAATATTTTTTAAAGGATTTTTATGAAAGCTAGTTTAAAAGATCAATTATTAAAAGCTAGACAAAATCATTATGCAATTGGTGCTTTTAATTTTGATAATCTTGAAATGTTAAAAGCAATAGTTGAAGCTGCTGAAGAATCAAATTCGCCAATAATTGCAATGATAACAGAATCTGCTGCTAAATATATGGGAAAAGAAATAGTCATAGCTAGTGCTAATGCAATTATTAGTAATACTAAAGTTCCTATAGTTTTACATTGAGATCATGGTTATGATCTTAATCTAATTAAATGAGCTTGTGATAATGAGTTTTCATCAGTGATGTTAGATGCTTCATTAGATGATTTTAATACTAATGTAAATAAGACCTTAGAAATAGTTAACTATGCAAAATCAAAAAATGTAGAAGTTGAATCTGAAATTGGTCATGTTGGTGGTAAAGAAGATGATACAAATTCAAATATAGATAAATATACTAGTGTTAATGAAGCTATTAAATTTGTTAATTTAACTCAAATTGATGCTTTAGCTATAGCGGTTGGAACAAGTCATGGAATTTTTAAAACTGCACCTAATTTAAACTTTGATCGTATTAAAGAAATTAGAGATTCAATAAATACTCCTTTAGTACTGCATGGATCAAGCGGACTTAGTGATACTGATTTAAAAAAAGCAATTAATTCTGGTATTTGTAAAATAAACATTGGAACTGATTTAAAACTAGTTTATGCAAATAGTTTAAAACAATGATTTAAAGAAAACCCAACTAGTTATGATGCTAGAAAATTTGGTCGTTTTGCAATTGATCAAATGAAAAAAGTAATTAAACAAAAACTAGAAATTCTAGGTTCAATTAATAAAGCTTAATTAAAAAGAATTACTATATTACTGATTGTATTAAGTTTGTGCATAAGAAAATATTTTGATAATTTCTAAAAATAGCCTATTTTTAATCTTAAGGATATTTCTTTAATTTTTTATTTTATTAAAATAATTAATAAGAAAGTATTAGTTTTAAACTAAACTAATAACTTAACTTTTAATAGGAGTTGTTGTTAGATGCAAAGAAAAACTTACATTGACAACATAATTAATCAATTAACTAGATTACAAGATGAAATAAAAGCTTTTAATACTGCTAAGCTTTTTGATACTAATAAAATTTCAGAAAATATTTTAAAAGATAGTAATGCTCAATTGATTATTTCAATTTTAAAAGATAAAATTCCAAACGAAGTCTTAAAAAATTCTAATGTAGTTTTAGAATTATCTCAAAAAGATAAATTATTTAAGTTTTAATAAAATCTACTTTTAAAGTAGATTTTTTATATATTTAAGCAAGTAAAAAATACATAATGTTTATATCAAGTCATAATGTTTTTTCTATAGTAAAAGACACTTCCATAGGTTTTTGAGAAAGTTAATACTAAATTATTAAAATTATTCTTGATTATCATCAATATTTATTGATTCTAATTTAGAATAATTTTTATCAATTTTATTTGCTGAAGTTTGAAATTCTTTAAAAACTTCTTCTGTTTCTGTTTTATACTTTTCATAAATCTTAGACATTTTTTCATTTCTATCTAATAGTCTTTTAACATCATCAGTTATTGTTTTAATTAATTTTTGAATTTCATTAATATTTTTACTAATCTTATATTCTTTAATACTAATTTGTTGAGAATACAAAACAGCTGGTAAAGTAGTTGGTGAACAAATTCAAATTTTATTTTTAATAGCTTCACTAAAGATATCAGTAAATTTAGATCAAATCAGTTCAAATATAGCTTCAGAAGGTATGAACATAATTACACTAGAAACATTTTCAGAATTAGAAATATATTTATTATTTAATTCTTTAATCATATTTTTAATTGTTTGTTTAAATTCGCCTTCAGCTTGTCTATATAAATAACTATCAGTATTTTCTGAAATTAAAATATTTGCCTTTGTTAAAGGAAACTTAGAATCAATTGCAATTTTTTTATCATTAATTTGTGTTTTAATAATAGCATCAACTATTACATTAGAGTTTTTATATTTATATTGAGTTTGTCAAATTCCATTATCTGTTTTTTCACCTAAAACATTAGTCAAAATTCATTCTAAAGTAAACTCACCTAAATTTCCTCTAGTTTTACTATTTTTAAAAATTAAAGATAGTTCATTAATGTTTTGTACTGATTTATCTACTTTTTTATCAATTGTATTTATATTATTAGTAATTTTATTAAATTCTTTAATATTTTCTTCTAGTTTATCTAATGATTTTGTTAGATCTTCTTTTTGTTTATTAACTGTTTTTTCTAAATTATTTAGATTAGTTTTAGTAATTTCAGTATCTTTTTCTATTTCTTTAGTAATCAATTCTTTATTAGTATCAAATTTATTGTTTAAACTAGTTAGATCTATTTTAGAATCATTATTTTTAGTTTTAATTAAATAAAATAAAATAATAATAGAAATAATAGTTAATATTACTACTAAAATTATTAGAATAATAGTTAAATCCATACAATCCTTTCTTTATATATTATTGCTTTATTAACTAAATTATATAAAAAAAGAACTCTATTAAGAGCTCTAGAGAGTTCTATTTATTTTTTTAAGTTTTATTTTACTTTGTTAGTATTTAAATAAACTTTTTATATAATTTACATAATAAATATAAAAAAATATGAAATTAATTTATCATAATAAAAAATATTTTTTTATTATCAGTTCCCAATTTATATAATCTTTTGTAAACTAATGACATTTTTATTTTATTAGTTAATTATTTTTTTCTGATTATAAATAGTTAAGTTGGTAAGTATGAAAACAATAAGAATCATTGGAGCAGGACTATCAGGGTGTGAAGCTGCTTATTATTTATTAAAAAAAGGCTATTTTGTTGAATTGTATGAAATTAAAACTATTAAAAAAAATCCAATTCAACATTATGATTATTTTTGTGAACTCGCATATTCTGATTCATTTAGATCAACTGATTTAAACACTAGTGTTGGTACTTTAAAAAAAGAATTAGAACTTTTAGATTCACTAATTATAAAAGCAGCAAGATATGCTAGTATAAATCAAAATAATGAATTAGTTGTAAATAGAATTGAGTTTAGTAAATACATTACTAATTATTTAAAAACTTTTAATAATTTAAAAATTATAGAACAAGAATATTTAAATATTGATTTAAATATTCCAACAATTATAGCAATTGGTCCTATTTCAACACCAAACTTTTTAACTAATTTAAAAAAATTAATTAATAAAGAGAATTTAAAATTATTTGATACTGTAGAACCAACCATTTTAAAACAATCAATAAATATGGATATTTGTTATAGTTTAGATAATAATTTGAACTATTTATATTGTGATTTAAATAAAGAACAATTTGAAAAATTTTACAATGCTTTAATTAGTGCAAAAACTTTTAATTCACCATTAAAAAATGAAATTGAATTACTAGAAAAAAACAATTATTTTAGTATTGAAAGTTTAGCTAAAAACAAACAAGAATTTATTAATCATTTTAAACCAATTAATAATAATGCTTATATAACTATTACATTAAAAAAAGATAGTGTTATTAATAATTTATATACAATAGTTAATTTTCAAACTAATTTAATGTGAAATGAACAATTAAAAGTTTTTAGCTTAATTCCTGGATTAGAAAATTTAAAAATTATGAAATATGGTGTTATGCATAAAAATAATTACATTAACACTAAAAAATTATTAAATTTAGGTGTGCAATTAAAAACAAATAAAAATATTTTTTTTGCAGGTCAAATTATTGGAGTTGATGGATATGTTGAATCAGTTTGTTCTGGATTAATTAGTGCAATTAATTTAGATAGATATTTAAATAATAAAAAAATGATTATACCTAATAAAAATTCAACAATAGGTTCGCTTTATAATTACTTATTAAAAACTGATTCTAATTTTAGTCCAATGAGAATTAATTGAGCTTTAGTTGATATGATTGGTGGTTTTGAATTATCTGATAATAGTAAAAAAATTTATTCAAAAAGAGCAATTAAACTAATAAAACAATATTTAAAAAAGATTAACACTTAAACTGTGCTTTAAAAAAATAATTTATATATACTTAATAATCTGATACTTGGTACAATAATTAATGTAAAAATAATTTAAATTAAAAAAGAGAGGCTAAGATGTTGTTCTTTTTAACAAATGGTGTTGCTATTTGTGTAATTATTTTTTTATTTGTAATAGCTTATGTGATGGATCCAAAATTTTTAAAAACTATTACAACTATTAAATTAACAATGATGGCAATGCAAGTGGCATTAATTGTTTTATTAACAAATATTATTGGTTATAGCGGTGTATTTGGTGCACGATTAATGTTTGGTAATTTTGTTTTATTTTTATCTGGTATGTTGTTTGGTCCTATGGGTGGGGCTTTAGTTGGAGCTTTAAGTTATACAGCTGGAATGATTAATCCTAATATATTTATTCATTTTTCATTTATGGCTGCATATATGATTTATGCAATGTTAGGTTCATTAGTTTTTATTAGAAAACAAAAATCAAGATTATCATTTATGATTTCAGTTTTTGTTTTACTATTTATTGCAAGCTTTACTTTAACATTTATTTCTCATCCAGTTGCTATGTTAGCTATTGGTAAAAATTCATATGTTTATGTGACTTTAATCAAGAAATTTATTGTTTTTCCAATTGATGCTGCTATAGAACCAATTTTAATTATTTCAACTTTTGAAGTTTCTATTTTAGTTTTAAAAAGAGTACCAAATACTTGAAACAGTTTATGATGTACAAGATTTGAAGGCTTAGAATTTTTAATTAAACAAGAAAAAAAATCTAAAAAAGATCAAAAAGTTTTACAAGATTCTAGTAAAACTACTGTTATAACTCCAGTTTCTAGTTAGTTTTACTATAAACACTTTAATTAAAAAGTTAAAGTGTTTTTTATTTTTAAGTATGCTAATTATTAAAAAATGCTAATTAGCAATCTATAAAACTCGGTTTATAATAGTATAAAATAATAAATAGGAGATAAAAAATGTCATATAACGTTAAAGATTTGTCACTTGAAGAAATTATTAAAAAAATTAAAGAGTATTCTTTATTAAAATCAAAAGGTTTACTAACAGAAGATAAAATCGAAGAATTTGAAACATTAAAAAAAAGATATTTAGAAATAGTTTTAAATAAAAAATTTTAAATATTAAATTAAATAATTTCTATTAAATAAAAGGAGAAAAATGAAAAACAGTAAAAATGATAATTTAAATGCATTGCGTATATTAGGTGTAAGTGCAATTAATAAAGCAAAATCTGGTCATCCTGGAATTGTTTTAGGAGCAGCTGGAATTATTTATGTTTTATTTAATAAAATTATGAATTTTAATCCTAAAAATCCAGAATGATTTAATAGAGATAGATTTATTTTATCTGCTGGTCATGGTAGTGCTTTATTATATTCAGCTTTACATTTATCTGGATATGATTTATCTATTGAAGATTTAAAACAATTTAGACAATGAGAAAGTAAAACTCCAGGTCATCCTGAAAAAACTTTAACTAGTGGAGTTGAAGTAACAACTGGTCCACTTGGTCAAGGTGTTGGAATGGCAGTTGGAATGGCTGTTGCTGAAGCTCATTTAGCTAGTGTTTATAATAGACCTAATTTTGATTTAATTGATCACTATACTTATGTTTTATGTGGTGATGGTGACTTACAAGAAGGAATTAGTCAAGAAGTAATTTCATTTGCTGGTAAAAACAAATTAAACAAATTAATTTTAATTCATGATTCAAATGATGTGCAATTAGATTCTGATGTAGTTGATGTACAAATTGAAGATATGCGCAAACGTTTTAAAGCATGTAATTGAAATACAATTAAAGTTAGTGATGGAGAAGATTTAAATTCTATTTACAATGCTATTAAAAAGGCTCAACTTTCAGATAAACCAACATATATTGAAGTTAAAACTATTATTGGATTAGGTTCAACTAAACAAGGAACTAAAGATGTTCATGGTGCACCTTTAAATGATGATATCACTAAAGTTAAAGAATATTTTGATTGAAATTATGATGATTTTATTATTCCAAATAGTGTTTATGAACATTGATCAATTAATGCTAAAAACGGTTTATTAAAAGAAGAAAAATGAAATGAATTAAAAGCTAAATATAGTTTAGATTATCCTGAATTAAATCAGTATTTAGATAATGCAATTGATAAAAAAATTAATTTTGATTTTAATAGTTTATTAGAAAATGTTCCAAGTAGTGATGAAGCAACAAGACTAAGTTCAGGAAAAATTTTTGAACAAATTGCAAGTAAAGAAAAAATGTTAATTGGTGGAAGTGCTGATTTATCAAGTTCAACTAGAATTAAAGGTGCTGATAATCAATTCACTAGTTCTAATAAAACTGGTAGAAATATAATGTATGGAGTTAGAGAATTTGGAATGGGTGCAATTAATAATGGAATTGCAGCTCATAAAGGATTAATTCCAGTTGCTAGTGGATTTTTTGTGTTTGCTGATTATTTAAAACCAGCAATGAGATTAGCTTCTATTATGCAATTACAACAATTGTATGTTTTTACTCACGATTCAATTGCAGTTGGTGAAGATGGACCTACTCATCAACCAATCGAACAACTAGCAATGCTTAGAACTATTCCAAATCATATTGTTTTAAGACCTGCAGATTTTAGTGAAACTGTTGCTTGTTATAAAATTGCTTTAACAAAATTAGATAAAACCCCAGCTTCAATTGTTTTAACTAGACAAAATGTTAAACAATTAACTCATGATGATGTTTTAAATAAAGTTGAATGTGGAGCTTATATAATTAGTGATCAAGTTGATGCAACTATTACTTTAATAGCTAGTGGTAGTGAAGTTAGTTTAGCAATTGATATAAAAGAAGAATTATTAAAACACAATCTAAAAGCAAAAGTAGTTTCAATGGTTTCAACTAATTTATTTGATAAACAAGATAAAAAATATCAAGATCAAATTATAGATAAAAAAACAAAAAGAATTGCAATTGAAATGGGAGCGAGCGCAATTTGATATAAATATGTTGGTGATGATGGTTTAGTTTATGGAATTGATCGCTTTGGTGAATCAGCTCCAGCTAATAATGTAATTAAAGAATTTGGATTTACTAAAGAAAATATTACAAATAAAATACTAGAGAGTTTAAAAAAATAGAAAAGAGAAATTTTAATGTTACTAACAAAAACTTTTTCAAATGGTGAGTTAGCTGGAATGCTAATTGGTGTAATTATTTTATCAATTATTATTGGATTAATTTTAGGGTTTGTAATTACTAGATATATGGTTAAAAAGCAATTAAAAGAAAATCCACCAATTACTGAAAAACAAATTAGAGCTATGTACATGAGTATGGGAAGAAAACCATCTGAAGCTGATATTAAAAAAACAATGAATGCTATTAAAAAAGCAAAATAAAACAAGTATTTTATTACTTGTTTTTTTATTATTGAAAATATATTATGAAATTAAGGATATATTATGACAATTTTTAATAAATTATTTGATTGGCAAAAAGAATTGATTATTAAAAATAAACATAAAAATCAATTGGGATTGTTTTTAGATATGGGTAGTGGAAAAACAATTTTAAGTTTAGGTTTTTGTGAAATTAATCAAGTTGATGCAATTATTATAATTGCTAGTAGAAGTAAAACTTTAGAAACCGCTGATCAAGATGCTAGTTTTACAAATTATTTACAAAATGATTTAAAATTTAAATTTTATTTAAAAACTAATTTAAAAAATGCCAGTTTTAATAATAATCAAAAAGAAGCGATTATCATTAATTATCATTCATTTTTATTAAATATTAATAAAGAAAACTTTTTTAGTTATTTATCTGATTTTGTTAATGTACATAAAAATCAAAAAATAGCTATTATTCTTGATGAAAGCCAAAATATTAAAAATTCAAGAGCTTTAATTTCAATTGGTATTAAAAACTTTATTGATTTAGTTCAAAAACAAGCTTTTAACACTTATTTATACTTATTAAGTGGAACTCCACAAACTACTGGAGCTATTGATATGTTTAATCAGTTGAAATTTTTAGGTTTAAAAATGAGTAGATATCATTTTGAAGATCAATTTTGTATTAAAACTCAATTTAATAACGCTTATCGTAAAGTTTATAAAATTAATGGTTATAAAAATATAAAACAATTAGAACAATTAATTAATCAATTTGCTTTGACTACTAAAAATATTCCAACAATATATTTACCAAAACAACATTTTATTGGTATAAAACTACCAATTAGTAATGAATTTGAACTATTTACAAATAAAAAAGTAACAGAATATGATTTACTAAACTTTTGTAATAAAAATAATATTAAATCAGACTATAAGCCAAGAGAATTAAATCTTATTAAAAACCCATATTATAAAAATTTAAGCTATCCTGATGATAAATGAATAGCTAGTGATGATGCATCTTTATGATTAAGAACTAGACAAATTTCAATTGGATTTCAAGGTAATAGTAAAGATTATTATTGATTTGATTATTCAAGATTAAATAAATTAGAACAACTTTTAATTGATAAAAGTGATAATTACATTATTTTTTATAATTACGATCCTGAGTTTGATGAAATTTATAAGATTTGTAAAAAACTAGATTATAAAATTGATATTTGAAATGGTAATAAAAAAGATATTACTAATTATTTAGAATATTTAAATTTAGATAAAAAAGATAAAGCTAATAGCAAAAAACGTGTAATTATTGCAAATTATTCTTCTGGATCAACAGGAAATAATTGACAAGAATATGATAAAACTATTTTATTTTCTCTAGCAACTTATGGTTATCATGCTCAAGCTTTAAAAAGAAATCACCGCATTGGATCTAAAAACACAATCACTTATTATATATTTTTACAAGATAATTATTTAGAAAAATCAATGTTAGATTCTATAAAAAAGCGTCAAAACTATAATAAAGAAATTTTTATAAAAAACATTAAAGAATTTAGTAAACTAACAATTAAATATAAAAATAGAACCTTTGATTTTTAATTTTTTTATGATATATTAAATATTTGCAGTATTTTATTTATTAAATAAAAATAGAAACATTAAAATAAGAACTAAATTAATAGAAAATTAAAATAAGTAATGAAAAGAACTAAATTAATATCAATTTTAACTTGCCTAACTGCTTTAACAAGTAGTATTGTTGTAGTTTCATGTACAAATGATAATAAAACCACTATTTTACATAACAAACAAACAGACATTAAAAGTTTAGAGTTAAATACCAATTTATACGAATTAACAGATAATAACCCAGAAACTATTATTAAAACTTTTTTAGATTTAAATGATAATCAATTAACTAATTTAAATAAAGATCAATTAGAAGTAAAAATGATCGATAGCTCTAATGCTATTATCAATATTAAAAATTCTAATCAATTTGTTGGAACTACTAAAGTTAAATTTGAAGTTGAAAAAACTAATGTTAATAAAAATAAATCAGATAGTATAAATTTAAAAGAATCAATATTTAGTGCTGATTCTACTAATAAAAAAGATTCAACATTAACAAAACCTATATTAAGAAAAAAACGTCAAACAAAAGAAAAAAAGAATATTGAATTTATTAGATTAAATACTTATGAACAAGAAACATATAATGACATAAGTATAAATGTAAATGCTAGTTTAGATGAAATTAATAATCAATATATAGATCAAACTCTTAAAGCTTTTAATGAAATTAAATTACCAGAAAATAAAGCTAAAGAAATGATGTTAAATAATCAAGTAGCTTCAAATTTTTATTCTCATCCTAGATTTGAACTTGATAAAGATGAAATTATATTAGACAAACACCAAAATAAAGAAATCAAATTACAACTTATTGATAAAAATACATTACAACCAATTTCAAGAGATCAAATCAAATGATATCAACGTATATCTTATCCAACTGATGCAGTTATTACTTCAAAAGATTCTCAAACTAATGCAACATTTATACTAACTGATGATGGAACTTTAAAATGAAAAGATACTAAAGAATCTGATGGAAGATCTCCTGATGAAAAATCAGCAAGACTATGAGCTGAATACAAAGGTTATTTATATTCAGCAGTTATTAGAGTTTATTCTGATGAAATAAGTGAATTATTAAATAATGAAGATTTAGCAAAACAAGCAGCTAGACAATTAGTTATTGAAAAGAATTGAAACGCTTTACCACCTTTAGAAAAATTAACTAAGGCTTATGAATGAGTAACTAAAGAAATTAAATATGATTATGATCGTACTTTAAAAAATTCATTAAAAAATCAAAATGCTCATTCAGCATTAGTTGAAAAATACACAGTATGTACAGGATATGCTAAAGGTTTGAAATTAATACTTGAAGAAATGGGTATTCCTTGTAGATTTGTAGAAGGAGATAGTGGTAGAGAAAGCTCTGGAGTAAGACATGCTTGAAATTTAGTTCAAATTGATGATAAATGATATCACGTTGATACAACTTCTGATAGAGTTGAAAAAGATCAAGATCACACTAAATTTAATTTCTTTTTAAATACTAATGAGGATTTTTCAAAAAAAGATAATTTTAATCGTGATTTTGATAATAAAGGAACTCGTTTGAGAAATTTAAAATTTAAGAATTTTGTTGTTAGTGAAGATGATGTAATAGCATTGATTGATAATGCTTGAGATCCAGAAACAAAACAATTAAATAAATTAGATGTTATAACTAATGAACGTAATTTTATTACAGTTAATAAAGCATTTAAAAAAAGAAATTTAGATTCATATATCAAATCTTCTAAATTTACTTTAGTGATTGGTCCAAATAAACAAGCAAGTTATACTTTTAGTCATCAAACTAATGAAACTATTAATGATATAAAAGTTATTAAAGTTGAACAATATAAAGATAAACACGCTATTAGAATTGAATTTGATCAAAAAGTTGATGATTTAAAAATAGGAAACTTTAATATCAGTAATGCTTTAATTAATAAAATTGAACAACAAGATAAATCATATATTTTATATTTAGATCATTTTAGTTCATATGATAATGTAGAAGTTAAATTAGAATCAATTAGAAAAAAAGATTATAAATTTATTATTAATACTAATAATAAAGTTTGATTTAATATTCAAAAACATAAAAGACCTGAAGCTCAAATTCATTTACTAGATAGTGGTTCTATTAAAATTACAAATCATTTAGATAATTTAGAATATAACTTTAATAACACTACTTGAAAAGATGTTCCTAAAGATTTTATAATACCAGATTCTATTTTAGGAAAACTTAATATTAGATATAAAGCAAGTGATAATAAACTAAGTTCAGATACACAAACTATTATTTTAACTAGATCACAAATACCAACAAATCATAATATTAAAGTATTTAATAAAACATTGACTGGTGTAGATGATAAAATGCAATACAGATTAAAAAATCAAAATAGCACTTGAATTAATATAACTAATAATAAAATACAAAAATTAAAAGCAGGAACTTATGAAATTAGAGTTAAACCAAACAAAACTGCTTTAGCTTCTGAAATTGTTGAAATAACTATTAATTAATTAAAAATATTATGTCAATTATTTATGATTATGATTTTGTTTTTAAAAACAACAATAGTGATCAAGAAAATATAATATTTTGTCATGGTTTTAATTCTAAATTGACTGCTTTAAGTGCATTTAGTAATTTTTGAACAAAATCAAATTATTATGCACTGCAATTTCCGGGTTCTAATTTAATAAAACCTATTAAAGATCACCAAGTTAGTGTTGAACAATTTGTTGATTTACTAATTGATTTTATTAATAAAAATAAGTTAAAAAATGTGATTTTAATTGGTAAATCACTTGGAGCTGGTGTAGCTAGTTTAGCTTATTATAAATCCCCATTATTATTTAAAAAACTAATATTAATTACTCCTATTAATCAAACTCAATTAAGTTTAGATTTTTGGAAAAATAATTATGTTTTTATAAATTCATTTGATGATTATCTAACTAAATTTGTTCCATATATTTACTATAATTATGATCAATTATTAAATAATCAAAATTGAATTAATATTGCTAAGTTAAAGTTTAATTTAAATTACTATAATAACAAATATATAGTTAATTTAGCTAAAAGTTTAACTGATATAAACTTACATAATAAAATCACAAGAGCTTATCAATCAATTAAAATTCTAACCTTAGTAGTTTTAGCAAAAAATGATAGAATAATTGATTGTAATAGTTCTTTAGATTTTTTTAATACTATTAAAAACGTTAAAACAGTTATTATCAACAAAGCTTCTCATATGGTTTATAAAGATCAATCAGAAAGACTAAATCAAATCATTGATGACTTTATAACTAATAATTAATTACTATTAATTTGTAAATAAAAGCTTAAGTTTAGCGTTTTGTTTTTATAAATAATATAAAAAAATAATTTTATAATTAGTATATTTTCATTGTTTAAATATATAAAAAATTGTGTGAATATAATTAATCTCATTAGAAGGAATTAGTTATGAAAAAATTATTAACTTTATTTGGTTCATTAGGTTTAGTTGCATCAACTGCTGTTGTTAGTGTTGCATGCAAAACACCATCACAAAAAATCACAGCTAATGAATCTGACAAAGCTAAAGAAAAAGAAAAATTAACTTCACTAGCATCTTCAGCTATTAAAAAAGAAACAAAAAAAGTTAAATCACATGAAGAAGCTGCTTCGGATTTAACTGGAGAATTATTTGTAACTTGAGATAATTTAAATAAATTTGAAAATGTTAAAACTGAAACTCCAACTGAAATTTTAAAAAGAAAGCAAAATGAAATTGCTGAAAAATCAGTTTCATTAAGCAGTGCACCAAGAACTATTGATAATTCAAAACATGATATTAGTGGTTGATTAGGTTTTTTTAAATAAAATAGAATTTAAACTTGCATTAATGCAAGTTTTTTATAAATTTGAAATTAAATTAATTTAATAATTTAGATTTATAGTGTCTTAAATGCATTAGTAGTTTTTTAAGTTAATTAATAGTTTAAATAGTAAGAAAAGAACTTACCTTTTTAATGTTCACATCAATAACTACTACTTATCTTTTTTTAAAAAAATATCAATTATTTAAAAGATTATAAAATTTTAAATTTATAAAACTTAGTTTTTATAGATAATTTTAAATTTTATTTATATGCTTTTATTTATAATATAAATAGTTAATTAGAGAAGTGGTGAATAAGTTGTTTAGATGAGATTTATATATAGTAAATCCTTTATTAATAATCATTTGATTAATTGTTGCTATTTATTTATTTTATAAAAATAGTATTTCTAAACAAAAAGGATTATTTTATCTTGAAATCAGTAGTTTTTGGATCGTTATTAACTTTTTGATTCAAATAGTTACAAATAGTGTTGATTCACCAATTTTAAAAACTTTACCAAGTTCAATACTTACTGTTTTACTTTTTTTAACTAGTTATTTTTTATATGCTACTATTTTAAATCCACTAGCTTTATGACTAACTTTAAAACTGCAAAGTAGAAGAATTTGAATTTGAATTGGTTTATTTAGCTGTTTTATAAGTATAATGATTGCTTTTTTATCTAGTATAAATATAGCTGCTCTTATTTTTATAACTTTATTTATAGGAGTTGGAATTTCATGTCAAATCATTTATTTTTTATTTTTTAATGAACAATTTAATGAGAGATTATTTCCAGTTTTTAGTAGTATAAAAGCTGGATTTGTTGTTAGTTTTGCAAGTTTTGTAAGTTATCAAATTTATAGTTTATTAAACTTAAACTTAGTATCTAGTCAAGCTAGTTTTACAACTTGACCAATTTTTGTTTTAAGTTTAATTTGCTTATTAACTTGTTTAGTTGTTTCAATATTTATAAAAGAAAGAAAAACTAAAGTAGTTAAATATAAAGATGATATTGTTGAACAATTACAAAGATATGATTATAAAGTTTTAATTGGTTTAATTGTAATTAGTTTTTTAATTATAAGTGTAAATGTAATTATTAGATCAGATATTTTTGAACTATTTTTAGTAGCTAAACTAAAACAAAGTTCTACTAACAATTTAAATATTTGAAATTATTTACAATCATTTAGAATTTGTTTTATTTTAGGTGAAATGTTATTAGGTTATTTATTTTATAAAATAATTATTAAATCTATTGGAATAGTTAAATCAGTTTCTATTTTAACTAGTTTAACAATGTTTGGAGTAATTTTAATGACTTTTATTCATAACATTTACTTACTAACAATAATGATGCTAATTTTTGGTTTATTTTTCTTTGTAATGTTTTATTTATGATTTGGTATTAGTTTAATGTGAGATTATAGAAGTTCAAAAACTTCAGTTTTATCTATTTTTTTAACAGTTGTGTTTTTAACTTTATCAGTTTGATATTTAGTGATTAGTATTTGTAAAGTTAATAATATTGGAATATTTAGTATCTTTAAATCAGTATTTGATGTTATTAATAATAATGATGTTAATAAAAATAGTTTATTTATTAATAAAATTACAAGCGTTTATTATATTTGTTGTTTATTAATTTTTAGTATTTTAGGAGTTTATTTAGCAACATTTATTTGAATATCAAATTATATTATTGCTGAATATAATGATCTAAAAGATATTAAATTAAAAATGACAAATTTAGCAAAAAAAGATATAGAACAAAAAATGATAACTAGATTAATAAAAGAATAAAGAGAAATATTATGAATGAATATGAATTAATTACTAATAAATTAAACGAATTAATTAAATTAAGCAGAAAAAAAGAACTTTCTCAAGAGCAGTTATTTGACGTTTGTATTTATTTAACAAATGTTATAGATGATTTGTTATTAAAAGAAAGTTTAAAGAGTAATTTAATTAATCAAAACCAACAGTTTAATTACTTGTTGTACTTATTAAAAACACTATTAGCAATTTTGTTTTCAAGAAGAGCTTTTTTTAATTTTGATATTTTTGATAAGCTAAATCCAATTTTATTATTTTATATAAAACAAAGTTTAGAACAAAATTTTTATGATGATCAAAATCAAAAGTATTTATTAGAAAATGCTGAATTACATAGTTTAACTAGTATGTATTTATATATGTTTAATATTTTTAATCAACTAAATAAAATTATTAATAGTTTAAATTTAGCTTATAATTTAAAACCAAATCAACAAGAATATAAAGAGTATGTATTTATTAATGATTTTACTAATTTAAGTTATGCTTTTTATAAAACTAGAGGTACACAAAATAGAAGTGAACAATTTTTTAAACTTTTAGATCAATCTTGATTATTTAATCATTTATTAAAAACAAAAACCAACTTAGATAATTTAGATTATTTAGTAAATTTAGTATTTGAATTAGAGTGTTTATTTATAATTATTTGTAGGATTTTTATTCAAATTACTTTAGATTTTAAAACAAACAAAGACATTAATAAATTACTTGAAATTAATTCAAATAATTTATAGAAAGAAAAGATGAAACACTGACAAGAATTAACAATTGACCAATTTTCAGGACCAATTGAGTTATTGTGATTAATGATTAAAGAAAAAAAACTTGATATTGTTGAATTAAGTTTATTAGAGATTGTTGATCAATATTTAGCATACATTAAACAAAACCAACAACTAGATATAGAAATAGCTAGTGAATATTTAATTATTGCTTCACAACTAATTGAACTAAAATCTCGATATTTATTATTTAAAGACCAACAAGATGAACAAGTTGATCAAATTGATTATGATGATTTAGTTTATCAAATTAGTCAATATAATCAAATAAAAGAGTTCTCTGATCAATTGTTTAATGCTCAAGAAGTTTATTTACAAACCTTTTCTAAAAAAAGATCAAAACAAACATTTAAAAAAGATTTAATTTTTAAAAACCCTGAACCTTTAATTGATTTAAATGATCTAGATTTAGATAAACTAACAGAAATTTTTTATAATGTAATTACTAATTCAAAATCACTTAATTATCAAACTGATTTTGAATTAGAAACTGAAATTTATCAAACTTTAACTACTCCAAGTTTATCTGTTCATGAAGTAATTTTAGATGTAGTTAATAAAGTTACTTCAAACAAATTAAAAGAATGAAAACTTGAAGAATTACTAGATATTTTAGAGTTTAATCTAAAAAACTTTATTGTTATTTTTTTAGCAATTTTAGATTTAGTTAGATATCAAATTTTAGAAATTGATACTAGAGGTAAAGATATTTATGTTTGTTTAAGAAAAGAAGTAATTGAAAATGAAAACTTAATTACTCAACAATTAGAGGTGATTGCAAATGAAACTACAATATAGTGCTATTATTGAAGGATTATTGTTTATTTATGGAGATGATGGTGTTTCTTTATTAGATATTCAAACTGTTTTAGAAGATCTAAAACCAACTGAAATTAAAGAAATCATAATTGAATTAAACAAAAAATATTTAGCTGATCAATCTACTGCTTTTTGCATTCAAACTTATAAAAAAAATAATTATAGATTACAAACAAAACCTGAATTACACCCATATTTTGCTAAATTAGAACAATATAATGAAAACAAAAAATTATCTCATTCAACTATAGAAGTTTTATCAATTATTGCTTATAAACAACCAATTACAAAACAAAGTATTGAAGAAATTAGAAATGTTGATTGTAGTTATCAACTTCACAAATTAAGAGAAAAAAGACTAATTAAAGTAGTTGGTAAAGATTTAGAAAATAATAGAAGTAATTTGTATGCAATTACTGATAATTTTTTTAAAGTTTTTAATATTAAAGGTGGAATTGAAGAATTACCAGTAATTAGTGATCAAGATATTAAACAAGCAATCCAAAACAATAATGAACAAAAACAAGCTCAACAAGTGGTTGATTTGTATGGTAATGTTGATGATTTTAATTTAGATAATCAAAATAATTAGTATTACTTATTTTATTTGATAATATAAAAAATGCACCCAGTAACTTTTGTTATTGGTTTTTTTAAGGAGAAAAATGAGCTTAGAAAGGTTACAAAAAGTCATTAGTAGTCGAGGGTATTGTTCAAGAAGAACTGCTGAAAAACTAATATTAGAAAATAGAGTTAAAGTTAATAATCAAATTATTAATAAATTAGGAGTAAAAATTGATCCCAAAGCTGAAATTATTATAGATAATAAATTAGTAACATCTGATTCAAATAATCAAAAATATTATTATTTATTTTATAAGCCTAGATTAGTTTTAACTACTATGTATGATCCTAAAAAAAGAAAAACAGTAGCTGATTATTTTAAAGATTTAAACCATCGAGTTTATCCAGTTGGACGTTTAGATTATGATGTAAGTGGTTTATTAATTATGACAAATGATGGTGAGTTATCTAATTTTATAATGCACCCAAAATATGAGTTTTTAAAAACATACCAAGGCCTTTGTCAAGGTCAAGTTAATAAACAACAAGTTAATCAACTAATTAAAGGTGTATATATTGATAATAATTATTTAACAAAAGCTTATAGTTCTAAATTAATAAAATATGATAAATTAAAAAATGTTTCAATTGTAGAACTAACTATTAATGAAGGTAAAAAACATCATGTTAAAAAAATGTTTGAATCTATTCAAGCTCAACTTTTGAAATTAAAAAGAACTAGAATTGAATTTTTAGAAATAGATAATTTAAAACCTGGTCAATATCGTGAGTTAAAAGTTCATGAAATTAAAAAACTTTATGGTATTTATCATTCTTTAAAACAAAATAATAAAAAATAAAGGAGAAATTATGAAAATTGCAATTTTTGGTACTGTGGGAGCTGGAAAATCAACAATTTCTCAAGAAATTAGTAAAAGACTAGGTTATGAAATTTTTAAAGAACCAGTTGAAGAAAATCCTTATTTTGAACAATACTATAAAGATTTAAAAAAGACTGTTTTTAAAATGCAAATTTATATGTTAACAGCTAGATCAAAACAACTAAAACAGGCAAAAAACTTAGAAAACATTATTTTTGACAGAACCTTATTAGAAGATCCTATTTTTATGAAAGTTAATTATGATTTAAATAATGTTGATCAAATTGACTATAATACTTATATTGAATTTTATAATAATGTTGTTTTAGAAAATTTAAAAATTCCTGAAAACAAACTAAGTTTTGATATTGTTATTTATTTAAGAGTTTCAACTAAAACTGCAATTAGTAGAATTAAAAAAAGAGGAAGAAGCGAAGAGCCGTTAATTGGTGATGAATATTGAGAAACCTTAAATAAAAATTATGAAGAGTTTTACAAACAAAATGTTTATAATTTCCCTTTTTTTGTTGTTGATGCTGAATTAGATGTAAAAGCTCAAATAGAATTAATTATGAATAAATTAAACTCAATAAAAAATCCAGATTAGAGGTAATTAATATGGGAAGAGCACATGAAGTAAGAGCCGCTTCAATGGCTAAAACTGCTGCTAAAAAATCTGCAGCAAACGGAAGAGCAGCAAAAGAAATTTATATGGCTGCAAAACAAGGTGGAATTGATCCAAATTCAAATTTAGCTTTAAGATCTGTAATTGATAAAGCTAAAGCTAATCAAATACCAAGAGATGTAATTGAAAGAGCAATTAAAAGAGCTGCTGGTGGTGATGCTGAAAATTATGTATCTAATAGATATGAAGGTATAGGACCTAGTAATGTAGCAATTTTAGTTGATACTTTAACAAGTAATGTTAATAGAGCAGCTGCTATGATTAGAGAAGTTTTTAATAAAAATAAAGGTAATCCAGACGGAAAAGTAAATTTTTTATTTGAAGATGTAGCAATGTTTGCTTTTAAAAATAAAAAAGAAGATGAAGTTTTAGAAGCTTTAATGAGTGATGAAGTTGAAATTAATGATTTAATTTGTGAAGATGAAACTATTATTATTTATGCTCCTTTTAAAGCTTATAATAGTGTTAAACATTCATTAGATAAACTAAATATTGATGAATATTTAATTTCAGAAATTAGAGCTATTCCAATTGATAAAAGAATTGAAATTAAAGATAAACAAACTAAATTACAATTACAAACTTTATTAGATAAATTAGATGAATTAGAAGATGTACAAAACGTCTATCACAATGCTGAGTTGTAGAAATACAACTTTTTTATTTACAAATATTAGATAATTAATAAATAATACTAATAAAATATTAATAAGTTTAAAAATATTTAAATTAAGTTAGGTGATTTTATGAGCTTTGGTTTAGCTAATTTCATACTTTTAATAGTTAATACTTTAGCTATTTTTTTAATTTTATTAATTTATTTAATAACTACTAGAAGTTATTTAAATCACCAAGTGCCTTTTATTAATTCTAGTAATTTAGTAATTAATTCAACTGATGTTAATAAAGTAATTAGACAATTTCAAATTATGTTTAATTTAACTGATTATGAAATTATTTATACTGATACTGATAATATGATTAGAGTTTTTAAAAATATTAATAAAAATAAAAAGCAAATTATTATTAGTAAACGTATTTTTGAATCAGTTGGTTATGAATTAGATTATTTAATTTCTAGATTATGAATTTCAGCAAAGCAAGTTAAAAAAGATAGTTTATTAAAAGCTTATAGATTAACTATTTTAACTATTCCTACTGTTTTAATTACTATGTTAAGTATTTTTATGTTAGGTAGTGTATTTTTATTTGCTTATAATACTATTACAAATATTTTTGAAGTTAATAATTTAACTACTAATCAAAATAATATGAATATAAACTTTTTATACAAATTATGAAAATATATGATATTTAATTATTTAAGCTTTTCTATGATTCTTTGTTTATTTATTAATTACTATATTTCTATTATTATTAAAAATAAAATTGAACTATATTATAATGATGAAGTTAGTAAGTTAGTTTCTTCAGCTTTAGAAATATATGAATATGATTTTAAAGCAGCTAGAATTTATGCATTAAGTATTAAATGAACTTATATACCAGTTTTTAAAATAAATAACTTTTGAACTAATCATTATAAGTGAACAGGTCCTTTTACAATAGTTTAAGTTTTAATCTTATTATTTATATTTAGTCAGTTGATTAAGTATAGATAATAAGATTTTTTATATAAAAACTAGTTTTTATTAAAAATTAGATTTTTAAAAATAAGTTATTTACTAGAAAATGAGTGCAAAACTTATTCTAACTATAAAGTTTAGACAAACCCTGCTAAGTGCTTGACATTATATATATATATATATATATAATGAATTTCAGCTATATAGAATACATAATATGTAGCTAATTAACCGGTTATTTAGGAGGTACATTTATGAAAAAGTTGTTAACTTTATTAGGTTCAATTGGTATGGTAGCTTCAACAGCAGCAGTTGCAGTTGCATGTACTGATAGAGGTACTAATACAAGTTCAAATAAAGACAATAATGGTGGTGAAAAACCTGGAAATCAACCAACTAATGAAAATAGCGATAAAAATGAAGAAATTCAGGGCGATGATTCTGGAACTGGTAAATCTACTGATGAAGCAAAAGAAAAACAAATAGCTGAAGCAAGAGAAGCTGTTAAAAAAGCAGAAGACAAAGTAGCTGCAGCTAAAGAAAAGCATCAAAAAGCCGAAAGTGAAGCTAAAAAAGCTCAAGGTCCTGAAAAGCAAGCTAAGCAACAAGCTGAAAAAAATGCCAAAGAAGAATTAGATAAAGCAGAAGCTGAATTAAAAACTGCTAGAGAAAACCTTGAAAAATTACAAAAACCATCTACTGATGAAGCAAAAGAAAAACAAATAGCTGAAGCAAGAGAAGCTGTTAAAAAAGCAGAAGACAAAGTAGCTGCAGCTAAAGAAAAGGATCAAAAAGCCGAAAGTGAAGCTAAAAAAGCTCAAGGTCCTGAAAAGCAAGCTAAGCAACAAGCTGAAAAAAATGCCAAAGAAGAATTAGATAAAGCAGAAGCTGAATTAAAAACTGCTAGAGAAAACCTTGAAAAATTACAAAAACCATCTACTGATGAAGCAAAAGAAAAACAAATAGCTGAAGCAAGAGAAGCTGTTAAAAAAGCAGAAGACAAAGTAGCTGCAGCTAAAGAAAAGCATCAAAAAGCCGAAAGCGAAGCTAAAAAAGCTCAAGGTCCTGAAAAGCAAGCTAAGCAACAAGCTGAAAAAAATGCCAAAGAAGAATTAGATAAAGCAGAAGCTGAATTAAAAACTGCTAGAGAAAACCTTGAAAAATTACAAAAACCATCTACTGATGAAGCAAAAGAAAAACAAATAGCTGAAGCAAGAGAAGCTGTTAAAAAAGCAGAAGACAAAGTAGCTGCAGCTAAAGAAAAGCATCAAAAAGCCGAAAGTGAAGCTAAAAAAGCTCAAGGTCCTGAAAAGCAAGCTAAGCAACAAGCTGAAAAAAATGCCAAAGAAGAATTAGATAAAGCAGAAGCTGAATTAAAAACTGCTAGAGAAAACCTTGAAAAATTACAAAAACCATCTACTGATGAAGCAAAAGAAAAACAAATAGCTGAAGCAAGAGAAGCTGTTAAAAAAGCAGAAGACAAAGTAGCTGCAGCTAAAGAAAAGCATCAAAAAGCCGAAAGTGAAGCTAAAAAAGCTCAAGGTCCTGAAAAGCAAGCTAAGCAACAAGCTGAAAAAAATGCCAAAGAAGAATTAGATAAAGCAGAAGCTGAATTAAAAACTGCTAGAGAAAACCTTGAAAAATTACAAAAACCATCTACTAGGTTATTAACAGTATCAGATTCACTAGATCTAAATATTGATACTGAAAGTTATAATGTATTAGGCTTTTAACAAAAAAGAACTTTATAGATAATTAAAAAGAGAAGCTACGTTAAAAGAGTAGGATAAACTTAATAGACTTCCTAGGATAAAACACCTAGGAAGTCTATTTTTTAGAATTAGGACTTTTATAAGAAAATAACTTAGTGTTAATGGGTAAATTAAAATATTTAGCAATTACAAAAAAGACATTAAATAAAAATATTAGTAAAAAAACTTTATTCCATTTGTAGTAATATAAGACATTTAGATGATATTATTCTTATAAATGCCCTATATAACACTTTGCTAAAAAATAATTTATGAATTAAAAGAAGATACAAATAGGTAAAGTATTTAAAGAGGGTAAAGAATAGGTAGAGTAGAAAAAGTGATAATGACAAAGAAATAAGCCAATTAAATAAATATTTTAAAGAAGAATGAAGTTGATAATTTTGAAAATTAATATAAAAAATCAAAAATATGATTCAAAATTATTAATAAATTTATTATAGATATTCTTGAAACATCAAATGCATTTTTTATTGCAAACTTAAATCATATTAAAATGTAAAAATGGAGATAAATAAGATTATATAATATGAAAAAGGCACTCTCACCAAGGAATAAGATATTGTAGAAAAGGAATAATTTGCCTAAAATATTGTAGCTGTATAATATTTATATTAATTTTAGAACTTTAGTTTATTATAGAAACTGAACACCCACTTATTTTGTTAGAAGATCATGTAAGAAAAAATAAATTTAAAAATACTAAGAATATTTTCAAAGAAATATATCTATACCTATGTATTTATTTTGACAAATGATGTTACTTATCTATCATAACCAAAAAGGATTAGTCAAAATCATTATTTATTACGTATTTCAAAACTTAAAATAATTATTGATAATAACAATTCTAGAGAACTTATAAACAGGAACAAAGTAAATAAATAATTTACAGAAATTGAAAGTAAAATACCTTTTTCAAGATTGAATAATTTTATCTATGGTGATAAGAATTACATTTTGAATTTTTAATTATTTTATAATGATGAAGTTAGTAAGTTAGTTTCTTCAGCTTTAGAAATATATGAATATGATTTTAAAGCAGCTAGAATTTATGCATTAAGTATTAAATGAACTTATATACCAGTTTTTAAAATAAATAACTTTTGAACTAATCATTATAAGTGAACAGATCCTTTTACAATTGTTTAAGTTTTAATCTTATTATTTATATTTAGTCAGTTGATTAAGTATAGATAATAAGATTTTTTTATATAGATTTTTTTAGTAAAAAATCAAATTCTTAAAAAATAAATTATTTTAGAAACAAGCATAAAACTTATAGTAACTATAAAGTTTAGACAATCCCTGCTAAGTGCTTGACATTATATATATATATATATATAATGAATTTCAGCTATATAGAATACATAATATGTAGCTAATTAACCGGTTATTTAGGAGGTAACATTTATGAAAAAGTTGTTAACTTTATTAGGTTCAATTGGTATGGTAGCTTCAACAGCAGCAGTTGCAGTTGCATGTACTGATAGAGGTACTAATACAAGTTCTAAAGAAGAAAATAATGATAAAAAACCTGAAGGTGAAAACAAACCGAATTCAAGTGAAACTTCTGAAAGCGAAGGAACTCAAGGTGATGAACCAGAATCAGGTGAATCAAGCGATCAAGCTAAACAAGAAGAATTAAAAAAGGCTCAAGAAGCAGTTACTAAAGCACAAAAAGCTTTAGAAGATGCTAAAAAAGCTTTAGAAGATGCTAAAACTAAAAAAGATCAAAAAGCAGAAGAAGCAGCTAATGCAGCAATTAAAAAAGCAGAAGAAGAATTAAATGCTGCTAAAGCAAAACTTAATGAACTTCAAAAACCAAGCGATCAAGCTAAACAAGAAGAATTAAAAAAGGCTCAAGAAGCAGTTACTAAAGCACAAAAATCTTTAGAAGATGCTAAAAAAGCTTTAGAAGATGCTAAAACTAAAAAAGATCAAAAAGCAGAAGAAGCAGCTAATGCAGCAATTAAAAAAGCAGAAGAAGAATTAAATGCTGCTAAAGCAAAACTTAATGAACTTCAAAAACCAAGCGATCAACCAATGGCAGCTCCTTTATCAAGTAATAGTTCATTGGGAATAGATTTTGGATGAGATAGTCATACTTTAGATCTTTAATTTGAATTTATTAAAACAATTTTTAAGATTTCTAATAAAAATATGATTTTAGTGAAGAGAATATTTTTTGTAAAAAATTATTCTCTTTTTTATTAGGATTCTTAAAATAATTTATTTGTTAAAAATAAATTCAAAACTCATCATAACTATAAATCTTAGACTAACCTCTATAAGTATTTGACATTATATATAATGAATTTCAGCTATATATAATGAACTGGCTATTTAGAAAGTATATTTATGAATAAATGTTAACTTCATTATTTCAAATTGGTATGGTAGTTTCAACAGTGATAGTTGCAGTTGTATGTATTGATAGATATCTAATATAGGGAACTGATACCTAATAAAGATGAAAAAGCAAATAAATTAGATAATCTAGATAGACTAGGTTAATTAGCTACTTTGAAAAGTTAGTAGACATCAAACAATTCATAATTAGATTTGTGCTTAATTAGTCATATTCTTTATCCTTGTTTTTTAGAGTTATTTTTAAAAAATACAATTAAGTCTTAAAATAATATCTATAAATTAAGAAGAAGGACTTTCTAATATTTTTTTCTTATTATTAAATATTTAAAAACTTAAAATAATTATTGATAAGCACATCTAGAAAGCTTGCAAATAAAAATGAAGTAAATGAACAGTAAATTATTTTATATTATAAGAGTAAAATAGCTTTATCTATGCTGAGAAAAATCACACTTTGAATTCTTACTTTTCTGAATATTTTGAAAATATAATTTTTATTACAACTCTTTGGGGCTAGTTCTTTTAGATTTTATTACTTAATATAAATTGTTTATATGAGTAATAAGTTTTTTTATTGTTTATTTATAGAAACTTATTTGAAATATAAAATGACATGATTATTAATAAATAGTAATTTTTTAGAAGTAAGTTAAGAATCATTATTTAAAATTTACACTTCATGTTATATTTTATTTTTTACAATAATATATTGACATTATATATATATATATATATATATATATATATAATGTTTTTTGCTATATAGATATAAGAATATGTAGCTAATTAACCGGTTATTTAGGAGGTACATTTATGAAAAAATTGTTAACTTTACTAGGTTCAATTGGTGTGGTAGCTTCAACAGCAGCAGTTGCTGTAGCTTGTGAGAATAAAGCACCTGCTACAAGTTTAAGTAAGGACAATAATACTGGTGTTAAAGAAAAATCTGAAGATAAACCAAGAGAAAAATCATCTGAAGGAACTGAAAGTGCACCACATTTAGATCAACCTAGTGTAGATGAATCTACTAAAGAAGCTAAGAAAAAAGAAATAGATAAAGCAGAACAATCTGTTAAAGAAGCAGAAAAAAAAGCAAAATTAGCTAGAGAAAGATATAGAAAAGCCCACCAGAATAGTAGTTATTCTGAAGAAATTTTAAATGAAATTGATGCAGCTCAAAACGAAGTAGAAAGAGCTGAAGCAGAATTAAAGGATGCTAAAGAAAATTTACAAAAATTAAAAAAATAACTAGTGCTTTATATCAAAATGGTTCAAAAGTTAATTTAAATACTTTAATTTATGACATTACCGTAGATTTTTGAGAAAAAATTAATATACTTTGTAAAAGACTAATTATTATAAATGAACTAATCTTTTTACAATAGTTTAAGTTTTAATCTTATTATTTATATTTAGTCAGTTGGTTAAGTATAGATAATAAGATTTTTTTATTAAAAATTAGATTTTTAAAAATAAGTTATTTACTAGAAAATGAGTGCAAAACTTATTCTAACTATAAAGTTTAGACAAACCCTGCTAAGTGCTTGACATTATATATATATATATATATATATATATAATGAATTTCAGCTATATAGAATACATAATATGTAGCTAATTAACCGGTTATTTAGGAGGTACATTTATGAAAAAATTGTTAACTTTATTAGGTTCAATTGGTATGGTAGCTTCAACAGCAGCAGTTGCAGTTGCATGTACTGATAGAGGTACTAATACAAGTTCTAAAGAAGATGATAATAGTAACCAAGGTGAAAAATCAAAACCTGAAAATGGGGAAAAACCAGCTAGTCAACCATCAGGGAAAACTAGTGATGAGGGTAGTGAAATGCCAGGAGATGATCCAAAGCCATCTATACAACCTGAAAATCCTAAAGAAAAGCAATTAGAAGAAGCACAAAAAACTTTAGATAATGCTAAAAAAGTAGCTGAAAAAGCTAAATTAGATTTAGAAAAAGCAAAAAAAGAAAATAAAGGTGTAAAAGAAGCTGAAAAAGCTAAAGAAGATGCTGATAAAGCAGTTAAAGAAGCTGAAAAAAAACTAGAAGATCTTAAAAAGGCTCAACCTGAAAATCCTAAAGAAAAGCAATTAGAAGAAGCACAAAAAACTTTAGATAATGCTAAAAAAGTAGCTGAAAAAGCTAAATTAGATTTAGAAAAAGCAAAAAGAGAAAATAAAGGTGTAAAAGAAGCTGAAAAAGCTAAAGAAGATGCTGATAAAGCAGTTAAAGAAGCTGAAAAAAAACTAGAAGATCTTAAAAAGGCTCAACCTGAAAATCCTAAAGAAAAGCAATTAGAAGAAGCACAAAAAACTTTAGATAATGCTAAAAAAGTAGCTGAAAAAGCTAAATTAGATTTAGAAAAAGCAAAAAAAGAAAATAAAGGTGTAAAAGAAGCTGAAAAAGCTAAAGAAGATGCTGATAAAGCAGTTAAAGAAGCTGAAAAAAAACTAGAAGATCTTAAAAAGGCTGTAAGAGTACCTGATTCAGGTGATGCATCTATAACAACAATTGAATTAGCTAGTTCTACTGGTGATGAACATACTTTAAATTTTTAATAAAACAATAGATTAAATATATCAATAAAAGGAAAGATTAATTAAATCTTTCTCTTTTTACTATTAAAGTATTATTTTATTTTTTAATAATTAGAATTGATTAGTTTGGTAACTTTAACAGTAATTGGAATTGCAAGTAATGGTAGAACACTTACTACAAGTTTTAATATAAGTAATGAAAAATTAAGGGCTGAACAATTGATTCAATAAATTTCAGAAAAAACTACTGATTAAAGCAAAGAAATTCGATAGAATTAATTTAAGTAAAAAATAATAACAACAGATCCCTTAGGTATAAATATTGATGTAGCTGGTTATAATGTTTTAGGGTTATAGTAAAAAGAATATACATTTAAATATTTTGGGATGAAAGGTTTTAAAAAGCCTTTCTTTTTTATATAGCTTTAAAATTAATTATTCTAGATATTTTTTTCTTTAATTTTTAATCCACTGTTATGAATTATAAAATTAAAGTGTGTTATCAAATAGAAAGGTATTATGCTTTTTAAAAAAGAACTTGTAAGTTATATAGATACAAAAATCACTTCCTGACAACAAGCTATACAAATTGCTAACCAATTATTAGTAAAAAATCATTATGTTGATGATGACTTTTCAAAAGAAATAATAGAACTAACAAATAAAATTGGTCCATATTATATTATTGCTCCGCAAATAGCTTTACTTCACTTAACACCAAAAGAAAAGTGAAAAGATAAAAACAACGCTATTAGTTTAACTGTTTTTAAATATCCTGTAATTTTTAAACAAGAACAAAGATATTATGTTAAATATTGTTTGTCATTATTTGCAAAAGATAATCATTCACATATTGAACTTTTACAAAAGTTTGCAGTTTTATTTAATAATAAAGACTTTATAAATGAATTAGAAAAAGCTAATAACACACAAGATATATTAATAGTTTTACAAAAATATGATAAATAGAAAGGGTTAATATGGATTTTGGAAAATATGTTTTAAATTTCTTTACTGAATTTATTGGAACTCCAGCAATACTAGTAGCGTTATTTGCTTTTATTGGTTCTTTATTACAAAAAAAGAAATTTACAGAAAGTTTGACTTCAACAATTAAAACAGCTATTGGCTTTTTAATTATTGGTGGTGGAGCTGGTATTATTGCTGGGTCTATTCAAAAATTAGGTTTTGCTTTTAACTTGTTATTTCAAAGATCTGGAGCTATTGCAAATAATGATGTTTTACCAGGTCTATTTTTAAATACTTCAAAAATAGTTTTAACTGGGTCATTAATTATGATTTGTGCTATGTTTTTAAATATAGTTTTAGCTAGAATTAGTAAATTTAAATATATTTATTTAACAGGTCATGTTTTATTTTATTTTTCAACAATGTTTGCAAGTGTAATGCATGTTGCTGGTTTAAATTTAGATGAAGTAAAAAACTTAACAACTGTAGTAATTTCTGGAGCTTTATTAGTTTCTATTTATATGGTGTTAACTCCAGCTTTATTAAATAATCATGTTATTAGAATTACTAAAAATGATAATTTAGCACTAGGACATACTGGTTCACTTGGTTATTGACTATCAGCAATTATTGGATTAGGAATAGCAAAAATTAGTAAAAAACCATCACGTTCTACTGAAGATGTTAATTTTCCAAAAGGACTAGCATTTTTAAGAAATACTAATGTAGCTATTGGTATAACTATGTTATTGCTTTATTTGATAATTTACTTTACTACTTTTATAGTTCATGGATATGAGCAAATGGTAGCTCATAAAATTATTGACAATGGAAAAGATGTTTTTGTACAAGGGTTATTACAATCTTTAACATTTGCAGCAGGAGTTGAAATTGTTTTAATTGGAGTAAGAATGTTTATTGCTGAAATTATTCCATCATTTCAAGGGATTTCACAAAAAGTAGTTCCAGATGCAAAACCAGCTTTAGATTGTCCAATTGTATTTCCTTATGCACCAAATGCAGTTCTAATTGGGTTTATTTCATCATTTATTGGTGGAATTATAGCAATGGGGATAACAATTTTAATTGTTAATTTAAAGGGAATTAATGTAGATATTTGAATTATTATTATTCCAAGTATTGTTCCACACTTTTTTGTTGGTGCTACTTGTGGGGTTTTTGGAAATTCAACAGGTGGTATTAAAGGAGCTATTATTGGTTCTTTTGTTAATGGATTAATTATTTCATTTGTTCCATTCTTATTTATTGGTTTACAATTAATTCCAAACATTTCTAATAACAATCAACATATTGCTTGAGGAGATGGAGACTTTTTATTAGGATTACCAATTGGAGCTTTATTAAGATTAATTGGAGCTAAAAGTGCTATTTGAGTTTTACTACTAATTAGTATAATAAGTTGATTAATTTTACCAATTTATAGTTTTTTAACTAAAAAAATTAATTTAGTTAAAAAACTAGATAATAACAATAGAGTTAAAGTTATTAATAAAGATCAAAAGCTTATATCAAAATACGATCTTAAAAAACAATACAAAATAGTTGCTGTTTGTGGTCAAGGTTTAGGTTCATCATTACTAATTGAAATGAGTTTAAAAAATGTTATTAAAGAATTAGATTTACCAATACAAATAACACATACTAATTTAAATTCATTTGATCCAACTGATGAAACTATATTAGCTGTAGTTTGTGGAATAGATTTGCAAAATAGTATTAATTTTGAACGTAAAATTGTTTTAGAAAATCTTTTAGATCAAGATCAAGCTAAACAAAAGATTAAGGAATTTTTAAGTTAATGAAAATTGTTCCATCAATTTATTGTGCAAATCTAATTGATTTAAAAACAGAAATAACTAATTTAACAAAAGCACAAATTAATCAAATTCATTTTGATGTAATGGATGGTGTGTTTGTTAAAAATTATGCTTTATCAAATAAACTTGTTGATGAAATTAAACAACATTTTCCAAATTTAATAATCGAAGTTCATATTATGGGAATTGATTTATTAGATAAAATTAGTTTATTTAAAAATGCTGATTATTTAACATTTCATTATAATGCTATTAATGATTTAAACCAAGCTAAGTTATTAATTAAAGAAATTAGAAAACATAATTTAAAACCAGGAATTGCTTTAGATCTTAATAATGAAATTAATGATATTCAAAAAATATTAAATGAAATAGAACTAGTTACTTTTATGTCAATTAAACCAGGGTTTACTGGACAAAAGTTTGAAGATTCTACTTGAAATAAACTAAATTTAATTAAAGAATTAAAAGTTAAATACCCTCATTTAAAATTTCAAATAGATGGTGGAGTTAGATGAGAAAATATTAAAAAATTAATTAATTGTCAATTAGATTGAATAGTAGTTGGTTCATTATTATTCAATGAAGATAATTATTTAAAAGTAGTAAATAAAATCAAACAACTTTAAACTAATTAAACTATTATATAGTTTAACCTTAAGCTAAATTTAATATAGTTTAAGGTTTTTTCATTTGTTAATATTAATATTGTTATATTTGTAAAATACTATGTATTTTGTATTTAATTTTTATGGTTGGATTTTAGTAGATAGTATATAATAATTTTTGATGATATTAATATTCTATTAGCCTATGAAAGGATAGAAATGAAGAAGTTATTAACAATATTAGGTTCTATTGGTTTAGTTGCTACAAGTGGAGTTGCAGCTGTTGCATGTAATACATCTGATAAGACAAAAATATCTGATGAAAATAAGGGAGAAGAAAAAGTCGATTTAGCAAAAGTTGCTAAACAAAAAGATCTAGGTTTTATTAGTAAAAAAGAAGATCAAATAATTAAAAAAGCTTTTATTAAACAAAATTCTATTGATGAAAAAAAGTAACTGTAAGTGTTAAAGGTAATGTAAATGGTACTTCTAATAGTGGTTCAACTAGTGGTACAGCAACTACAAACACAAGTAATGGTAATTTAAATGATAGTGCTGTCATTGAATTAAAAGCTACAAGTAATGGTAATGAAACAAAAACAGTAACTGTAGTTTTTGAAGTAAATAATAATTTAGCTAAATTAATTCAAGTAAAAAAATTAAAAGGTTTACCAGATAATAAAGATGAAACAATTTTAAAAGCAATTGATAAACTAAATCCTAAATCAAATTTAGATACTTCTAAATTATCAATTGAAAGAAAAGATAAAAAAGTCTTTATAAAATCAGGAAGCGATAATACTTACACAGGAAATCTTGTTGAAATTGAAATTGAATCAAAAGTAGGAGTTTATGTTGGTCTTTCTCTACTTTCAGCAGCTTTATTAGCTTCTTCTGGATTTATTATTTATAGAAGTTTAAAAAAGAAAAAGAAATAAAATATTAAGACTAATAGGCATATAAAAATATGCCTTTTTTAATTTTTTTTAATAAAAAAATAAAAAAAATTAAAAAATTCTTTTTTTATAATAAAGCCTATTTTATAGGCTTTTTATTATACTTATCAACATTAAAGAACTTGCTAACGAGCTTCTAAAGGCTTGTTTTTTTTTTTTTTTTTGTAAAATTAAAAATAAGATTTGAAGCAACCAAGAATACAAAACATAAACTAAATAAAATGTAGTCTAGTTGGGTTTCAAATCTGCATATATTAGTACAAAGGAAGATATGGTAGGAAATGTTTTTGAAAAACTACATACTGATGTTAGAAACGATAAATACAGTATAGTAGTTGATAATTTTTATAAAAAATTTAAAGATATAGAAATTGGTCCGTTTTCATTTAATATTGAAAAAGGGAAAATTACTGCTTTATTAGGAAGTAGTGGATCTGGAAAAAGTGTATTTATTAACTCACTACTAGGAACAAGTATTAATTATCAAGGAAACATTTTTATTAACCAAAAAGAAAGAAAAAATAGCGATTCGATTCAGAATAATTCTGATATTGGATTTTATTCACAAATGGACTTTTCTTTGTACTCAATCTCAGCTTATGATTTTTTATACAATATGTGCTATGTTATGGGTTTAGAACAAAAACTAGTTAAAACCAGACTAGAATATTGATTAAAAAAATTTGATTTATGAGAATATAAAGATAAACCTTTAAAAAGCTTTTCATGGGGAATGAAAAATCGTATTAATTTAATTTTATGTTTTATAAAAGAGCCTAAAATTTTAGTATGCGATGAACCTGGAGCTAACTTAGATTCTCATTGAAGAAATCAAATTTATAAAATCTTAGATGAATTTAGAAGAAAATCAAATAGTACAATAATTTTAACTGTTCATAATATAGACGAAGTTTATGATATTATAGAAAACTTTGTAATTTTAGAAAAAGGTAAATTACTATTTTGTGGTACTAAACAAGAACTAAATTTGTATAAAAAAACAAAGATTACATTCGAAAATAATATATTACTAGATGAAGTAGAAAAAATTTTAAATCAAAATGATATTTTAACTTTCAATCTAGATAGTGATTCTAATTCTTTAGTAATTGGTTTAAAAGAACATCAAATTTTTAGTGATGCTTTAAATATTTTAGAAAAAAACAATCTTCAAATAAAAAGTATTGCTAGTTTATCTATTAATATTGATGCAATTAAAAAAGCTTTAGAAGATAAGATCACTAAACATCAACCTAAATATCAACCAGATATTAATTTAAACTCTAATTTTAACCAATCAATTAGTTTTGATAAAACTTCAAATAATTCAAATATGACCAATCAGCGTGATTCAACTTCTAATCAATTAGAAGTTGAGGTATTAAATAATAACAATAATAATAACAATAATAATAACAATAATAATATTCAATCAGTTAATTTAATTAATAATTTATTGCAAAAAACATTTTTAAATATGTTTAATGAAATCAATAATTTAAAACAACAAGTTAATCAAAGCAATCTAGATAACTATGAATTTTTTGTAGATGAACTAAAAGCTCAAATTAATAGTGTTAGTGAAATTAAAAATGATTTTTTAGATAAAATAGATCAACTAAATACTGATCAAAGTAGTGTTTTAGATTTAAAAGATTTTATTAGCAAACAAACTAATAAAATTTATCACACACTTTATAAAGAAATAAAAAATATGAATAATCCTTGTAAAACTAAACTAAAAAATCATTTTGATTCTTTTAAAAATAGTTCACCTTTAAATGATCAATTTGATCAATTAAAAGATCAAATTTCTTATTTAAAATCTAAAATTCATCAAAATAACTCTAATAATGTTAATCAGTTTTTAAAAAATGAAGAATTTAATAGACTAAAGTCTGATATTTTATCTCAAAAAGAAGAACTAGAACAATTTAAAAAAGAGCTTTATTTTGAAAAAATGCTTAATGAAAAACTAGAAAGTTTTGATAACAAACTAAAAGAAAAGGAAAGTATTTTAGAATTAGAAAGACTAAAAAAAGAAATTAAAGATGAACAAAATAAATTACGTGAAATGTTACTTTTAGAAAAACTGGTTAATAACTAATATAACAAATTTTAACTTATTAGGTTTATAGGAGCATATTTAATTTATGCAAAAACTCTCTAATGATTCTAAAATAAACAAATCTACTAATTCTAAACTAATTAAGTATAAAAGAATTCCTTTTAGAAAATTAATCAAATTTTGTTTAAAAAATCTAATAAAAGAACGTTTGTTTTGCATCTTAAACTTTTCTAATATTCTTATATCGTTTTTAATAGGTGTTCTTTTAGCTTTTGTTAAAACAGGACAAAATAGAGTGATTATCTTCAATTTTTACATACTATTTTTTACTTGCTGTTTATTATTTGTCCTTATTTTAAAAATGATTCAATTTTTCTTTAATAAAAATTTAGAAGATAAGACTACCTATATTGTTTTAACAAATCAAGTTAGTAGAAATAAATTTTTTATCTCACAATATTTTTTAATAATTTTGATTTTAGCAATAAATGTTTTAGTAAGTTTTCTACTTATTAATTTAGCTTACAGTGTTTTTAATAGATTTAAATACGATAGTTTTATTTTAAGAATGACATTAGTATATCTTTTGTATAATTTGTTTGCCTCATTTTGTCTAATTAATTTTATAAGTATGTTAATGTTTCTTTTCTCTTTACAAACTACAACTATAATTTGTACTTTATTACTTAGTTTATGTTTTGTAGCAAATATACCGATGTCATTTGTTAAAGCTAATGAAAAAAGTTATGATATTGAGTTTTTAACAAAAGATAACAATCATGAAATTTTTAAATTAAATGATGTTTATGATGCTTATACATTAAAAAAAAATATATTAGAAGATAAGATTAAATACCCTTATTTATCTAAATATATTTATCAATATTTTTTAAATAATAAATTTTTAAAAGATGATTTTTCTTCTAAAAGCAATATTGATTTAAGAATTAAAATGTGAGATCAATTAGGTTTAATTAATCATCAAAAAATAATAATTAATGAAAAGAACTTGAAGTTATTTTCAAAACCTTCTGGAAATATCAAAGTTCCTGGTTCATGAAAAAGGAATGATTTATTAGATTTAAAATTAACTTTGAAAAACACATTTATTACAAATAATCAACTAAAAGAATTAATCAAAAAAACTACTGATAAAAATAAAAAAAATATTTTGCTTGATTTTTTAAATTTTTCTATTGAAATTAATAATTATTTTAAAGATAAATTACAAGTTAGTAAATATGAATTACTTTATGATTTCTTGTTTTTAGATAATTTAAAAAATAGTAACTATTTAACAAAATCAAATGATTTAAAATCTGTTAAATATGAACTAACTAATAAAGATATTCGAAATATTTATGAATATGAACTTTTAACTATTAATAGTGATGGTTTTAGATTCTCTAATTCAAAAAGTCTAGTAAATAAATTAAATTTTAATCTAATGTATGTGGCTAGAATATTAGAAAACTATTTTATTAAATATTCTAGCAACTATATTATCCTTTCTACTTCTCGTGTTTTAACAAATCAATCAGATTGATCTAGTTATATTAAAACTAGAAATAAAATGAAGTATTTTTCATATATTAACTTGTATAACGGATTATGAGTTTTTTATACTAGTAATTTAGGTTTTTATTATAAAGATATTTGATTTACTCCAGATTCAGATTCATTTATTCAACTAGAAAATCAAAAAAACTTATTTTTAGGTTATTTAGAATATGACCTAAAGCTTTTAAAAAATAATTCTATAAGTGAAGATACAACTAGTAATTACACTAAACCACAAATATACTTAATTACTTTAATTACAATTAATGTTTTAAGTTTTTTAATAGCTCTTTATAAATTTAAAAAAAAGGATTTTTAAAAGAATTTTTTAAAAAATCATAGAAAGGAATGCAATGAAAGGTCTATTAAAATTGTTATCGCTTGTTGGTCTTTCAACAGTAGTGACTAGTTCGGTTGTTGCGTGTGATAAGAAATCAGATAACCCAAGTAACTCTGATCAAGATACAGATAATAGTAAACCTGATAATAACCAAAATGGTGATGGTAACCAAGATGGCAACAAACCAGATGGTAACCAAGATGGCAACAAACCAGATGGTAACCAAGATGGCAACAAACCAGATGGTAACCAAGATGGCAACAAACCAGATGGTAACCAAGATGGCAACAAACCAGATGGTAACCAAGATGGCAACAAACCAGATGGTAACCTAAAAAAAATTAACTAAAAAAATCATAGAAAAAATAAAGTTAATAAGACAAGATTTAAATGAAATTAAACAAGAATTAAGAAGACTTGAAGAAATACTTGAAGACTAAAAAATATGATGAATCTTTTGACATAATTAAAAAAGTTTTACAAATGATTGAAACTTAATTGATAGAAGCTGAAATTGCATTTAAAAAATTATTAGAGAATAATTTGTCAAAAAAATATAAATTAATAGATTATAAAAAAATAATTTAATTGAAATATCCATTAATTAAAAAGGGTTTAAAAAAGAAAGGAAAGGATTACAATGAAAAAGCTACTAAAAGTATTAACAGTTGTTGGTTTTTCAGCACTAGCTGCAGCTCCAGTTGTTGCATGTGAAAAAAAAGATAAAGAAAAAACAGAACAAAAACAAACTTTCAATCAATAATTTTTAAAAAATATTTTAAGAATTTTTAAAAGGAAAGGATAACAATGAAAAAGCTACTAAAAGTATTAACAGTTGTTGGTTTTTCAGCACTAGCTGCAGCTCCAGTTGTTGCATGTGAAAAAAAAGATAATAAGACACCAAATAAAGATGATAGTAGTAATCAAAATAATAACTCTAATAATAAGCAAAAAAATGAGTTAATTCAAAAATTTAATAACGAAGTAAGAAATGTTTATAATGGAACAGTAAGACCTTTTGTTATTTCTAGAACAGCATTTTTATCAAAAGATTCAGAGAATAAAAATTTCTTTTCAAGAGAAAGTCTTTATGAACTTGATAATGAAAAAAATGTAAACAAAGATAGTGATGGATATCATAGTTTCTATGAAAATCTTGTTCAAGATAGAAAAAATGAATTTGAAAAAACTTTAAGAACTGTTTTGGATGTAAATTCTGCTGTTAACAAGTTTAAAGAAAAAATATTAAGTCTAGGTGTTGACAAATATCGAACTATATTAGGTGGTTTTAATAATAACAAATGAATTAAAGGAATCAAATTTAGATTAACAGATTCAAAAATGAAGTTTTTTGAAGAAAAAGGTTCATTTGATTCAACCATTCAAGTAGGTTTAGATTTTCAATACCAATATAAAGATAGTGCTGATCAAGTAAAAACTGAAACTATTTCAGATGACTTTGTAATTAACATTTCTAGTGAAGAAGCTATTATTAAACTAGTAAATGATATTAAAAAATCTTGAGTTGATCTTTTATTATTAGATAGTAATAATTTATTAAAAGTTGATTTTGAAAGATTAAAACGATTCTTAGGTGAAAATCAAGTATTAACTGCTCAAGATTTGTTGACAACTGTAACTAATAATTACAAAAGTGCAATATCTAAATACAATGAAGTTCTAGCTGAAGAAGTTAGAGAAAAAATTTCTAAATATTTTATTAAAAATAGCGAAAATAAAGTAGTTAAAAATTTATTACTTTCATTTAAAGATCAAAATCAAAAAACTGATGTTGAAAAAAATAATACAGAACTTAATATTGGTCCATTAGAAAGAAGTCATTATAATGCTAAAGGTGAAAGTGGTACTTTAGAAAAAGATTCATATGACTTGTTACATTTATATTTTGGTGAAGTAAAGAATGGGCAAGAAATAAACTTACTTAACACTAAAACAGGAGATGAGCAATTAGCCAAAGATTTAATTAATCCTTGAGTAGAAAAAATGGCTAATTATAAAACTGAATTTAAGCAAACATTAGCTAATATTGCTAGTGGGTTTGTTAATGAAGATAAGTTACTTGAGTTTAATAATAAATTAGAAAAAGATAATGTTTTAAAAGATTTATTTAAATCATCTACTTCTATTGAAAGTTTTGATTTAAAGGGCTTACAATTAAAACTAGAAAATGGATATGTTCATGATTTAGGAAATATTTCATTTAGCTATGTTGTAGAAATTGATAAAAATGATGAAAAGTTAAATTTTGAAAATTTAGAAAATCTAAAAAGTGAAGGTTATAAGAAGTCTGCTGTATTTGATGCATATTATAAAGGAATTGAAGTAATGCTAGATCAATTCCATAAGTTTTATGGAATTCAAAAAGCACATCCAGATTATAAAACTTCAGAACCTAGCTATCCACTAAAAAGACTATTGTTTAATATGACAGGTAAACCAAGCAGTTTAAAAGATAGTGAAAATAGTGACTTTAATATTTGAGATGAATGAGAAAAATATTTAAATCAAACTGAAAATAATAGGATAGATGATTGAACTAGCTTCTATAGCTTAGATTTTGATGTTGATGTTAAAAAAGTTAAAGAAGAACACTTGATTTCTAATATGTTAGGAATTAAAAATTTTAAAGTTTTTCAAGATCAAGCAAAACAACATGAATATGAACAAGAAATTTATTATGAAAATGAAAGTTATCAAAGATCTTATGAGAAAAATAACTTAAATGTGACTTTTCCTAAGGGTATTGTGACTAAGGGAAGACGTAATACTCATTTAGAATTTGGACTTTTAACAGATTTATTAAATTTCAAACTTAAAGTAGCAGAAGGCTTTACTTACTATACTCTTGGTGCTGTTACAATAATAGGTAAGCTAGATGATCAAAATGGTAACCAAGATGGCAACAAACCAGATGGTAACCAAGATGGCAACAAACCAGATGGTAACCAAGATGGCAACAAACCAGATGGTAACCAAGATGGCAACAAACCAGATGGTAACCAAGATGGCAACAAACCAGATGGTAACCAAGATGGCAACAACCAAAAATAAAATGAAAAACTAATTTTAAAAATAACTAAAGATTTAATTTAAAAGGAGGTTAATTAAATGAATCCTTTATTAGAAAAAAAAGTTACTGAAACACTAAAAAAGGTAAAAGCAGTTGTTTCAGATGCTCAAGATAATGTTAATGAACTACAAAACATTTTTAATAATCAATTAAAAAAACTTGCTAAGTATTATGTTGAATCTTCAAGTAATTCAAATTCATATCAAGAAACTAAATCAACTACTTATTATTTAGCTTATTATGATAAAAGATCTAAAAGATTCAAAGAAGCTGAATTAAATACAAGTGAATTAAATGAAGATCAAAATGGTGATATTCAGCCAGTTGATACACCAAACGTTGAATATTTAGATGGATACAAGAATGTTGTAAATTTACAATCTGGACTAAAAACAAAATTTGTTATTGAAAAAATTAGTGAAATTTTAAATGCTATTTATAATGGCGTTGAAGTACATTTAAAAGATAATTTAGAAAAAAGCTTAAAAATTAATTATTATGAATATGAGCTTTCAAAAATTAATAATGAAGAATTTGTTAATTTATTAGCAAAAAATGATCTTAAGTTTGTAGATTGAAATAATCAATCACTTGAAGAAAAACTAAATCAAATTAAAGATTCTCTAATTGAAAAAAATAATCAAATCATTAGTTTGAATAAGAGAATTAGTGAATTAGATAACATGAATGTTTTCATTAATAAACAAATTGATAACATTGATGATCAAGTTAAAAGATAATTTTAATATAATTTACAAATACTCCTTTAAAGGAGTATTTTTTTATAATTTTTAATAAAAAAAGATTACTTAATTATAAAAGTAATCTACATTAAAATATTATTGTTTTAAGCTTGACCCAATCCTTTTTCTTTTCACTCAGCTAATATTTGATCTTTTTGTCCTTTAGCTAAACGGTCTTTATATTCTTCAAATCTTGCTTTACATTCTTCAAGTTCTTCTAAAGCTTCATCTAAAGTTCCTCAACCATTGATTCTAACTACTTTGTTTTGTAAAGCTTTATATTGTAAGAAAAAGTTTTCAATTTCATCTCTGTAGTGTTTTGGTACATCATTTAATGTTTGATATTCTTTAAATCTTGGATCATCATTAAATACACCAAATAATTTAGTATCAACTTCTCCAGCATCAACCATTTTAATTGAACCTAAAATTCTAATATCAACTTCAACTCCTGGTAGTGTTGGATATGTACATAGTGAAATTACATCTAATGGATCTCCGTCTCAATCTAGTGTGTTTTCAATCATTCCATATTCTCCTGGATAAAAATTAGCTCCATATAAAACACGATCTAGTTTGATTCTTTTTGTTTTTTCATCAACTTCATATTTGTTAGATGAACCTTTTGGGATTTCAACTACCATACTAATTACATTATTTTTCATATTAAAACCTCGCTTTTTTAATTACTTATTATTTATTTTATAATAAATACTTTTTAAATAATAGTAACTTTATTTATTTATAAATTTTATAAATAAGATATTATTGATATAATTAATATTATAAAAAAAGAAAGGCTTATATGAAGAAAAACAAATCATTAAAAGAACAATTAAATGATGTGGTATGTAATGTTGATAGTGATTTAGATATGCATAAAGAACTTGATAATAAAGCTCATAAAAAAGTAGATCATTATCATGGAAAACATCATTTTGATAAATTTGGAAATCATGACGATATTCAAAATTATAATTTTGAATTAAGAACAGTTTTTTTATTTAGTAGAAAAAAATTGTTATTTAAAATTGTGTTAACTGGAATTTTTTTAGCTTTAACTGCTTCAGTTAGTGCAATTGATATATTATTAGAATCAATCAAAATTCCTGTAAGTGATCAAGTATGAATTCAATCTAGATTTTTAGATATTTTAGTTGTTTGTATTTCAATAGCTACTTTAGGTCCTATCTTTGCTAGTTTATTAGGGTTTTTAGCTCCAATTTTGCATAACTTTATTCATGGTATGGAACATGGTTGAATACAACCACCAATTGAAGCTATAACTAATATTTTTATTGTTTGAATTGTTTTTCTTGTGTTTAATGTGATTTTTAGTAACTCACCAATTCATCATGATACTAATAAAAAAGTTGCTAGATTTAAAAGATGAACCCCACTACCAATTATGATTGTTTTAGTTTCTTTTGTTTCAACTTTAGGATTTATTTTAGCTTTATATATAGATTCAAATATAAATTCTAATCATTTGTTATCAAATCAAATTAGTTTTTATCATGCTGGTCATGATCATAACCATGTTCATGATGAACATATGCTAAGTTTTACAAATATTAATACTTTTATTACAATAGCTATTTTTGGATGAAACTTATTAAGATATGGTATTGCTTTATTATTATTTGTTTTAGTTGAATGAAAAATGAGACCAATTAATCATAGATACAAATAAAAATGCCTAGGCATTTTTTTATGTTTAAATAGGTTTATTATAAAATATAAGTTAGTAATAGGTGTTTTATGAGTAAAGATTATACTTCTAGAAATCAGTTATTTAATAAAGAAATTGACTTAGTTAATCAGCAAATTAAAAAAGCTAAAAACTTAGGTGATTATAGTAAATTTATTAATAATAGTTTAAATGTTTTAAATAAATTAGATAGCAAATATTTTAATAAAGTTTTTAATAATATTTATGATGAATTTGACAAAGGTGGTTTTTATTTAGCAAAAACTAAACTTAATCAAACTATTAATCAAGAACTTTTAGACAATATTCATAAGCAAATTAGTTTGTTAAAAAAAATAAGTACTAATGAATTAGTTGATTTAAAAAGATATTCAGATTTTATAGTTTTAGATGAACAAAAATTTCATTTTAGTAATTTATTAAAAATGACTAAAGATATTAATTTGTATAAAAAAGCAACTTGTGAAAAATTTGAAAAACTTGATCTTATAAATAATGATTTTACTAATTTAACTAAACTTGATATTGATCAAAAAGATTTAAATTCTATTAAAAAGATAAATGAAATAAAACAAGTACAAATTACTGATTTAATTAAAAAAACTAAAAAAGAAAATTTAAAAAAAATTACAGAATTAGAAAGAAAAAAACAAATGTATCAAATTAAAAAAAATTGATTTTTAATTTGAATTTCTATTTTTATTAGTGTAATGATTTTTTCTTTATTATTATTTATTGTGTTATAGGAGATAGTATGGAAAAACTAATTATAGCTGTTGATGGTACTAGTAGTAGTGGAAAATCTGTAATTTTTAAAAAAGTTGCTAGAATTTTAAATTATCAGTTTGTTGATACTGGGTTAATGTATCGAGCTTTTACTTGATATTGTTTATCTAAAAATATTGATATTAATAATCAAAATCAAATTATCAAATTATTAGATAGTTTTGATTATAAAATTAGTAATGATCAAGTATTTGTAAATAATACAAATGTTACTAATAAACTAACAAGTAGTGAGATTTTAAATGCAATTAATAAAATTACAATAATTCCACAAATTAGAAATTACATGGTAAAAGCTCAACAACAAATGGTTAAAAATAAAGGTTATATACTAGTTGGTAGAGATATTACAAGTGTAGTTTTACCTAATGCAGATTTAAAAATTTATTTAGATTGTGATATTGAAATTAGAGCAAAAAGAAGATTTGAACAAAATGTTGAAAACAAAATCTTAGATAAATCATTTAAACAAATTTATCAAGATTTAATTAAAAGAGATCAAGTTGATAAAACAAGAAAAATAGGACCTTTAGTTTTAGTAAGTGATGCTTGATATATAGATAATTCTTATTTAACTATAGACCAAGTTGTAGATATTGTAGTTAATAAAGTTCATCAATTAGAAAGTCAAAAATAATGAAAAAGAAAATTGTAGCAATTGTTGGAAAACCAAATGTTGGTAAATCAAGTTTATTTAACAGAATTATTAAAGAAAAAAAATCTATAGTTGATAATAAACCAGGAGTTACAAGAGATAGAATCTATAGTAATGCTGAGTGATTAACTAGAGAATTTATTTTAATTGACACTGGTGGAATAAGTGTTGATCAACAATTGTTTTCAAATGAAATTCAAATACAAACTCAAATTGCAATAGAACAAGCTGATGTTATTATTTTTGTTGTTGATTTTTTAAATAGATTAGATAAAGATGACAAAATAATTGCTAAAATTTTACACAAATCTAAAAAACCAGTAATTTTAGCAATTAATAAATATGATAAAAAAACTATTGATGAACATAACTATGAATTTATGAATTTAGGATTTAGTGATTTATATTTTATTTCTTCAACTCATGGAATTGGAATTGGAGATTTATTAGACAAAGTAATTTCTTATATTTCTAAAAATGATGTAGAGTTAAAAGATGATTCAACTAAAATAGCAATTATTGGAAAACCAAATGTTGGTAAATCAAGTTTAGTAAATTCTTTAGTTAATGAAAATAGAATGATAGTTAGTGAAATTGAAGGAACTACTTTAGATGCTGTTGACATTAGTTTTTCTTATAATAAAAAGAAATATATAGTAATTGATACAGCAGGAATTAGAAAAAAATCAAAATTAGGTCAAACTGTTGAAAAATATAGTTATTTAAGATCATTATCTGCAATTGCTAATAGTGATATTGTCTTATTAATGATTGATGCAACAAAACCAATAACAGATCAAGATACTAATATTGGTGGATTAATTTATGATGAAAAAAAACCTGTAATTATTGTTGTAAATAAGTGAGATCTAATTAAAAATAAACAAGAACAAATTCTAAAAAAAGAAGAAGAAATTAGGGCATATTTCAAATATCTTTCTTATGCAAAAATCATTTTTATTTCAGCACTTGACAAAACTAGAGTTACTAAAATTTTAGATTTAATTGATGAAATTAAACAAAGCTTATCAGTTAAAGTTAAAACATATGTATTAAATGAAGTTTTAAATAAAGCTCAATTAATTAATCCAGCTCCTGAATTTAACGGAAATAGATTAAAAATTTATTATGCTAGTCAAGTTCAAGCTTATATTCCAACATTTGTTTTATTTTGTAATAATCCAAATTATTTACACTTTTCATATAAAAGATTTTTAGAAAATCAAATTAGATTTAGTTTTGGATTTGATAGTATTCCTATTAATTTAATTTTTAGAGAAAGAAAATAATATGAAAAAAAATATTACTATTATTGGATCTAATGCTTATAGTATTGCTTTAGCTAACATTTTAACTGACAATCATCATAATGTAATTATTTATTCTGAAAATGAATTAGATGTTAATAATATTAATTTTAATCATAGCTATAATATTTCAAATCAATTAAAAATTAATAATAAAATTGTTGCTACAACTGATTTAGTTGCTAGTTTAGAAAATGTTGAAATTTTAATTTTAACTATTTTAAATGAACAATTACTTTTAACTATTAACCAAATTAAAAAGTATTTAAAAAATGAAATTATTTTAATTAGTACTATTAAAGGTTTTGATGAAAATAATTTAGATTTATTATCAAATTTAATTATTAATCAATTTAGTAAAACTAATTTATTAAAAGAATTTGTTTGTTTATATGGACCAAATAACCCTAGTCAAATTATTTTAAAAAAACCAACAACAGCTATGATCATTTCAAAAAATTTAATTATTTGTGAACAATTAGTTAAAATATTTTCAAATGAGTATTTTTTATGTTATTCAAATAATGATTTGACTACAAGTCAATTAGTAGTTTATTTTATAGATTTGATTAATCTTTCATTAGGTATTTTAGAAGGTCTTGGTGCTGAAAGTAATACTAAAGCTTCACTAATTACTGTTATTATTAATTTAATTTATCAAATAGCTAAAAACTATAATGCTAAATTAGAAACATTTTTTAATTTTGCAACTTTAGCTAATTTAATAGAAAATGTTTTAGATACAAATAATAAATATTTTTTATTAGGAATTGATATTGTTAAGCTAAATAATCTTACAAAAGCACTTAAAAAAAATAATTTAACAATAGATCAAATTCAAGTTGTTAGAATTGCTTATCTACTATGTGATAAATATGAAATTCATAATGAATTTATTAACACGCTATATAAAATTTTATATAATAACATTAGACCAATAGCGCTTTTAAACCATTCATTTAAAGGTGTTTGACTGGTTTAAGTTGAAAAGTAGAAAAGAGAAGTAGTTTAATATGACTAAAAAAGAATTAATTGAAGAAATCATTATTAATGAAAATATTTCTAAAGTTGATGCTGAAAAAGTTGTTAATAGAATCTTTCAAACAATTTCAAAACACTTAATTGAAGGAAAAGAAGTATCAGTTGCAGGATTTGGAAAATTTGTTATTTCTGAAAGATCATCTAGAGAAGGAGTTAACCCATCAACTGGTGAAAAAATAATTATTCCAGCTTCTAGATCAGCAAGATTTAAACCAGCTAAACAACTTAAAGAATCATTAATGTAATAATTATAAAAAGGTTGCAAAGCAACCTTTTTATTAACATTTATAAAGGAAATTTTTATGATTTTTGAATTATTAGAAAAAGGAATTGTTTCTAAAAAAAAGTTATTATTAGAATATTATAAAAAACTAAATTTAACTGATAATCAAGCTTTAATTATTTTAATGATAATGTATTTAAATGATCAAACTAGAAAAATGACAACTCCTAATTTACTAGCTAATTATTTAAATTTATCTAGTGTTGAAATTGAAAATGAATTAGAAATATTAGCTGAAAAAGATTTAATTGAAATTAAAACAGATTTTATTGATTTTTCTAATTTATTTAAAAAAATCACTTTACTTGTTAATGATTCTTTTTTAATAAAACAATATAATCAATTTTTTATTAATCTTGAAAAGAATTTATTATTTATTTTAACTCAAGATCAAAAACTAAAAATTATTAAACTTTTACAAACAAATATTAAAGAAGAACAATTATTACAAATCACTAATAATAAAAAAATTTCTGATTTTAATTTTTTATTAAAAGAAATTGAAAAATATTTAAATTCAAATCAACTTATTTTATTTGATTGATTAAATGATTAAAATGTTTAAGATAATCTAGTTTTAATTTATTTGTTAAAAATAATTCTTGACAATTTTTAGTTATTCAACTTCTAGGAATTGTTTTTTTATTAGTTTTAATATATTCTGTTAATTGGTTATAAGAAATAATGTAAAAATCATCATATTTTGAAAAATATAAAATAATAAATGCTAGTCCTTTATTTTTACTAACTAAATCAAGTTTTTGTTGTTGATTTTTTCTAATGGCATTAAAATTAAACTCATCTTTTGATGTTTCTTTAGCATCAAATTCAAAATATAAACCATTATAAACTCCAATATAATCACAATTAAAATTATCTTTAAAAGTAGCGTTTGTAATGATTTTGTTATTGATTTTAATTAGATTAATGTTTGTTGGAATTTTACTAACAACACACAAATTTTCATCTAAATATTTTTGATTAGTAATGTTTAAAATTGTTTCTAAATATTGACCTTTATTTTTTAATGGGTACATATAATCTCTCCTTTTTATAGTATTAGAAAAGATGTTATAATAATTATCAAAAGGGAGTTATATATGAAAAAGTTATCAGTTAACCAGATTCAAAACAAGAAATTTAATATAGCTTATAAAGGTTATAAAGTTGAAGAAGTAAACGACTTTTTAGATGAAATTATTAAAGACTATGTTGTTTTAGAAAATCAGATTACTAGTTTAAATGATCAATTAGATTTAGCTAATCAAAAATTAACAAAACTTAGTGTTGATAAACAAAAAGTTGAAAACGAGCTAGAACAATATGCTAAAAAGAATTGAAAACTAGTTAAAGATAACTTAAATGATATAGATCTCATTAAAAGAATAGCAAGAATTGAAAAAAATTTAGTTGGCTATGAAGAAAAACTAAATCAAATAGATGAAATTTATAATTTATTAAAAAACAAACTAAGATAGATTACCTATCTTTTTTTATTTACTATATTTTTTTAAATATTAAAAATAATAAATTATAAATAAGTAATTTAATTATTATTAGATCTAATTAAAAAATAATTAGAACCGTAAAAAACAGGTATGTAGGGCAATCGCCATTAATCTAATTTCATTTTAACATATTTTTTAAAATTTAGACAATAATTTCAAACTGACTCTAGGATTAATGAATTTTACCCCCTATACGCGCGCGCACCCTTTAAAGGCAAGATAAGGTTTTGCTCCACCCCCTTACCGGGGCGCAAAATTACGTTATATGTAATATAACGTAAAATTGATTAAAAACTGCCGCACTTTTGCTCCACCCCTTTAAATTTGCTCCACTTTTGCTCCACCTTGGTCAAATTAAAAAACTCTATATATTACTATGTAATATATAGTTATGACTATTTTTTTGCTATTTACTGACTCTATTTTGATCCACCCCCTTTATTTTAGTAAAAAATTGTTATTTGATTCTTTAATAAATTTTTGTAAATAATTTTGGACTTTATGTTCTTAAAACAGAACAAAGATTGTTCTTTTTTAATGTGTTTTTTAAAAGAATTGTAGACAAAATGTTCAGTATAGCTACTTAATTTTTGATTCTTATTAAAAACATAATTAGAGTTATTGATAATCAATTTATAAAAATTTTTAGCATTTAAAAGTACAGTTTTTGATACATTTTTTGTTTTAGATTCAGTTAAAAATTGATTATAAAGTTGTTTAAAAAGAACAAGATTTTTAGTAAAAATTGCACACTCAAAAGCTTTTTTTCAAGAAAGATTAAAAGTTTTGTTATACCAAGTTTTAAAGAGTTTTTTATTTTCTTTAGAAGCAAATTTATTAAATCCAAAGGCAATATTTAATGCCTTTCTAATATGAAAAAGATCTAAAGAAAAGTCTAAATTTAACTTTTCTGCTAGCTTTTTAATCCATCTAGCTCCATCACCATTGACCACTATTTTTTTAGTGGTTTTTGTTTGCTTAGTAATCTCTTTTATAGTATTAAAAACAAAGTTTAAGTCATTAAATTCATTTAGTCTTTCATCTAAATTTTTAGTAAAAAATAAGTTTAAAACATTTTCAAGCTTGTTGTTTTTTTGAGTGTGAAAAATAATTTCTCTAACTCTCATTTTTTTCTTTTTTTCAGCTTGATGATTAATATACAGATCATCCATTTCTATATAAATTTGATCATTTGAATTAAACAAATTAGTCTTTAATGAATCTAATTTTTCTTTATTTTTTTGTTCTATTTTTTTTGATATTTCTAAAGTATGTAAATAGTGGTTAAGTAATTGTTTACTAGGTAAAACAGAACGCAAAAATGATGGAATATGGCTCCCATCTAAATAGCTTTTTATTGCAAATTTTATGTTATCAATATCATATTTTGAAAACTTTAATTCTTTTAATTTGTCATGATGATAGTAAGTAAAACGTGTGATTTTATTAGTTAATTCATTAGTAGTTTCATACATTGTTATATTAAGTTCAAAAACACCAGCTAGTGTAACTCATTTTCTTTTTGAACGTCTAAAAATACGTCAATTAGGATGAAGTTTTTTTCTTTCAACTTCCCTAAAATGCTTTTCTATTTGATTAATTTCATCAGCTTTTTGACTATATAGCTCTTTTAAAAACAAAAATTCATTATTAAAAATATCTATTTTTATACTCATAATTACTCCTTTTGTATAAAAAAAGCGAGTGCATTAATAACAGCACCCGCCCCATCTTAGCTCTATTGTTTTTATAATAAATAACAACAATAAAAGCTCTATATTTTCATTATATTAGTATTTCTTTATCTTTCAACTCTAGAATTAAATTATTTATTGGATTTCCATTCTTAATTAAATTATCTAGTTTAGTATTTTCTTTAATTCACTTAGGTTTTGTTCAACTATTTAAACGTTTATCTTGACAAGCAAAATTTATACTAATTTTTCCTTTTTTATTCTTGTGTTGAAAAATTGACTTTTTAATTGAATTGTTTTCAATAATAGTAGTACTTAAAACAAGATCTCTATAAGGAAAATCATCACTATTTAGTGTTAAGACTATTTGTTTTGATAAGCTATTATTTTTAGTTTTATTAATAACTATTCCTTTCAAAGTATTAGGAATATGAACAAATTCATCATTCATATATCTTTTTTCTCATACTTTTAAATTTTTAATAGCTCCAGTTAATGAATAAGGATCATCATTAATAACTTGAATAACTCCACCCCTAAAAGCACAAGCCATATAAACATTTTCAGCTATTGTATCAAATGCAGGATTTGTATCAATAATAATATGATCATAACTGGTTAAAAGATTTTGATTTTCACCTATTTTAATCATATTAGTTATTAATCTTTTTTCTCTATTTGGTTCTAAAACAAGTTGTCTATTTTGTCGTTCTAAAATAGGAGTTGATGGAACAAAATCTATGTTTTCTATAAAACTTTTTAAAATAGTCTTTTGAAGCTTATCTTTATTCATATCATCTAGTAATCACCTTTCAGTTCCTTGAATATCTTTTGTTTGTTGAACTGATTGTCTCAAAGTTTGAGTAATTGAGCCTTGTGGATCAAAATCCATAACAAGAATTCTTTTTCCTTGTAACGCTAAAGCTCCTGCTATGTTTAAGTTAAGTGTAGTTTTTCCAACCCCACCTTTAAGTCCACCAAAGCTAATTAAATTAATTTGTTCTTTCATAGTGTTCTTTCTTTAGAAATTTATATTCTTATTATATATAAAAAAAATACTTTTTAGTTTATTTTTATTTAAAAATATATTATTTTAAAATAATTATTATTTATTTATTATGTTAAAAGTATGTTAAATATATTGTTAAAAGATACCTAAAAAATGTTATACAAGCATAAAAAAAGACTACTTTATAGTCTTTTTTTATGTATTTATATTGTTTCTATTCATTGTCTAACTTATTTTGTAGAGAATAAAGACCTTCTACAAATATATCAGTAATGCTTGGAGCTTTACCTCTTTTTTCTATATAGCTATAAATTAATTTTTGATATAGTTGTTCAACTCTTTCATTCATATAAAGACTAGATCTTTTAACTTTTACTGGCTTTAACTTATTTGAAAAGATATTTTGTTCAATTTGAACACTTTTAGATATAGAGCTAGTATTTATAAAATTTTTTGCAAGATCAGTTCTTTTAGAATAAGCTGAGTTTCTTTTAGCAATTTTTTCTTCTAATCCCATTCCAAAATCATCTTCTAAACTATTAGATATAGTAGTGTCAAAATCACTTTTATTATTAATCATATTATCTCCTATGTATAAAGTATGCTATTTTTATATACTTTTAGCTTTATTTTGTAGTTATATTATAACAAAAAGATATACAATTAAAATATTTTATATAACATATTTATGTTATAAGTATTTTAAAAAACTGTTGAATTGGTATAAAAAAAGACTATTTTATAGTCTTTTTAATCTATTATATTATTTCATTTTAAATTTATGATTATGATTATTAGTATCAGTTTCTTCTTGTTTTTTTATTTGTTGTTGAGCTTGTTTTTCTTTTAATTGCTTTTCTTTTTCTAGTTGTTCTTTTTGTACTAGGTCATAGGCTTGTTGTGTAATTTTTTTTACATTAGATGAATCATCTCAATCAATAGATTTATAATTTCAGACATAATCATAAGCTTCATCAGTAGGTGGAATTTTTAATATATTAAAATATTCTTTAGTAACTTCAAGAAAATGCTCAGGCTTATCTAATATTATTTCGGGAGATATTTTATTATCTCTTATAAGATAATGATATCCCTTAATTACCATTTCACACTCTTTTTTATTTTTTATAGCTTCATTTCTTGTTTTTCAATGAGGTTCATTATTTTCTATATAATCAATTTCAAAATATTTTATTTCATCAAATACATCAAATAGCTTTTTCATTATTTTATTATAGTGTTTAATATCTGTTTGAAAATCATTAAAACTACTATCTTTTATATAAAGTGATTCAAATAATTCCCTATCCATTACATTTATAACAGAACAATTAACTGCAATTTTTCTATCATTTCCATACAAATCTTTTTCAAAAATAATGTTAGTCTTATCATTTATAGTTGCTTTTCTATTTAATGAAGTTATAGTTTTAGCTGACAAATAAAAAACTTTTTCATCACTAAAAAATATAATGTATGGTCTATTATGACCATGCTGATCTATCAAATTACCAGTTTTATTTTTAGCTATTGGAAAACTAAATTCTTTATATCTTTTTTTATACACTTTTCCTATTTGTATATTACTCATTATATTTCTCCATTGTATGTTTTTTATAATGAGATTATATAAAAAAACAACTCTTATAAAAAGAGTTGTTTTTGGTTCAATCTCCGTCTTTCGGGATCTCAGAGTTCACCCAGGGCCAGCAAGAACCACACTGCCAATATTATAAATATACAAGATATTTATATTTTGAATATAACATAAATTAGTTATAGTTGTCAATAAGTATTATAAAATTTTACTTTTTATTTTACGAACATAGACAAATCAACCCAGTAATCCAACACTAGTTAAGCTAAATAAACCTAACGGAATAAAGATTAATAGCAATTTCTTTTGTTTTGTGGCTTGATTAGCTTGATCAATTTTAATAGGTTTATTTAAGTCATTAACCGGTTCAAAATACTTGTTAAAATTTTCAACTTTAATTAGAGCTTGATTTTGGGAAACTCTATTAATAGGTTTTAATAATAACTGACCAGCATTAGCTTGATCATTTTTCTTAGATATTTTTTTAACTAACATATTTAATTCATCAATATCTATTAAGTAATGTTTTTTATATTTAATAAAGTACTTACTTTCTAGTTCTTTTATTATAGAGTTAATGATTTTATCTCTTAATGAAGACATTATATGGTCTGAAAATTTTAAACTTAAATTAACATAGGATAAATCATATAATATAGCTTTATCAGGATTTTTTTCGTCTCCAGGCTTGTAAGTTGGAGCTTCATCATCAACAACAAAGCTTGCATTGTTTTTAACTTTAACTGTTGTTGAGTTTTTAATTCTATAATTATTTAACCCAGTTATTGTAAAAATAAACTCACTACCTTTTCCTTGACTTAAATAAGCAAGACCATTATTTAAATTAGCAATTTGTAGATCTAAATTAATTACTAACCCATCATTAAGAAATTGGTTATTAATATTTTCAATAATTTTTTTTCTTAATTCAGATAGTTTATTTTCATTAACGCTAAAATCATTTAACTTTTTAAAACTTAGATCAAAATCTTTATCTAATTCTTTATTAATTGTATTTGCAACTAAAACATATTTAAGTCCAAATTTAGGAGCTATAGCTTCTAAAATTAATGTTTGACTTCTAATAGGATTATCCTTACTAATATTAGTTTGTGGATATTTTAGTTTTTCAACTACAATATCTAAATTTCTAATTCTATAGTCTTTATTTAGCTGTAAATAAGGTAAAGCTTGCTTAATTTTATTTATAATAAACTCTTTAGCTTTTTTAACTTCTTTAATACCACCTAAGTTAATATCTTCTATATTTATATTAGAAAATATATCACTAAGATTTTCATTATCAGATCAATTATTAGATCTATCACTTGATGATGAACTATTAGTACCATTAGCACCACTAGAATCACCATTATTTGATGATGAACCATTAGAGTTATTATCGATTCACGATGAATTGTTAGAGCTATGACTATTTGAAGCTGGATTTTTGAACTTATCAATTTGTAGAATAAATGTGTCTGTTGGTTGAATAAAATGACTATTTTTATATTTATCTTTTAAATTTACATTAACTTTTAAAGTATTAGTTAAAGAACTAAAGCTTGTTGATATTCATATTTTTTCTAAATCATCTTTATTATTATTAAATAGTTTAGTTGAATCTAGATTAGAAACAAAGTTTTCTTTAGTATTTTTCTTAGCTATTGAATAAATATAATTAGAATTTAAGTTTAAATTTATAGTTGATTTACTTTCAATTTTAATGTCTTTAAACTTAACAGGAATAAAATATTTATCAGTTAATAAGTGATATTTAATTTCATTACTATTTAATTTTAAATAAACATATATACCAGTTTTATCATTGTTAAACTCAAGCTTAGTAACACTAACAAGCTTCTTATTATTAAACTCATCTAAATAAGTATTTTGAAAGTCATTTGGCTTATTAATGTATTTGTTTTTAAACTGTTCAACAGTATACTTGTCCTTTTCTATTTGCTTAAATTTAGGATTTATTTGTACATAATTTTCTCAATCGGTTTTAAAATACAAATCATTAATGTATTGCTTGTAATATTCCATAGCTTCTTCATATTTTAAAGAAATAATTTTTTCATTTTTTAATGATTTGGTAGTTAAATAATTATAAAATCTTCTACCTTGATTAGTTTGTCATAATGGTTTTATGGTTTTATGTGATTCAGTAACATAATCAGTAAAATATCCATTAGGATTTTCTTCTTTAGTAATATAAACTATTTTAAAATTAGTAATTGATTTATCAGTATTATTAGTAAATAATCAAATACCTTCTGTTGAAAAATAAGAACTTTCAGTTGTGTTTTTATCTAAAATATTAATTCAAGTATCATTTATTCTAATAAATTGTCCATTTCTATTAAGCTTATGCACTCTATAGTCTTTAATATTTTTAGAAATTTGTCTTAAAGCTCCTTTACCAATAACAACAGCTTCCATAATCACTCCACGATCTAAATCATTTTCATCATTATGAGGGGCAAACAATGTTTTAGTTCTTGGTGGTAAGTTTGTTATTTCATAGTATTTTTTTTCATCACCATAAATACTATTAATAATTCAAGGATTATGAGTATTAAAATCAAATCATATTAATTCTTTTTTAGTTCCAGTATTTGGATCTATTTTAGGATCATATTTAGGATTTTTAATAGGTTTTCCAGTTTTATCTCTTTTAGTTTCTCCTTTTTCATCTTTTTGAAATTCTTCTATTAATTCTCTTTGATGAACATAAGTTTTAGGATCTCAAGCATATCATTTAAAATCCATTTCAGATGATCTCGACTCAATAACTAATGTTTTTGTCCAAGTATATTCAATATCTTTATTACCTGTTTTAGGTTTGTATTTAGTTATTTCTATGTTATATTCATTTTTTAAATGAGAGTTCTTTTCATCTTTTTTTTCATTTTCTTTTGGTTGATAACCGTGATTAAACTCTCTTTCATTATCGCTTGAGTTTTTACGATTATCATTTAGATTTGTTTCAAATCTTTGATTTAAAACATCAACTCTTTGTCCATTAATCTTTAAAACTTCTGTTTCATCTTTTAAGGCATTAAAACTTACTTTTAAAGGAGCATGAGCGATTCAACGTCCTGCGTTTCTAGTTGTTCCACTATTTACAATTTTTACTTTATCATCTTTAACTAAAACATCATCAACTAGTCTTGTTGTATGTGTATTAAAATCAACTCATTTTCCTAGAGTAATATTTAATCTACTTTCTAATTCTTGAGTTTGAAACTTATCTGTTGTTTGGAAATAAATTTTTATTTCATCTGCTAGTTTTTCTCTAAAATTATCTCCTTTTAAATACAAAGAAATAGTATTTGATGAAGTTATTTCATATTGTAATGTTAGATCATTTCTATTTTTAGAATTAAACTCATTAATTTTATCTTCTAAAAACTGTTTATTTGTTTTAAAACCATCACTCATTTGATTTCCTACTAATTCTGTTTTTAAATTTCCACCAGTATCAGAATCAATAGTTATAAATGACTTATTTTGTAAGTAATTTCTTCATTTATATCAAGATAATAAATATTTTGATCTTCCATCCATTGTAAAATAAGTTTTTTTGTATTTAGCTTTAATATAAATAGAAGTTAAAGTTCGATCATAGTTATCAACTACTCATCTCTGTGCTTTGTAATTATCACAACTTCAACGATCAAATCCATTACATATTTGATTTAAATAATGTTCATCTTTTACCTGAGCATTTTTAGCTCTTAGTGATATTTGAATATCAAAAATATCATTTTTATTAATATTTTTAAAAACATCATTAATTCTATTTTTTGTTGAATTATGATTGTTTTCAATATTAGAATTTATAATATTCATTAAGCTATTATAAGAACTTGCACTAGTTCTTTTTTCCAATCCTTTGTAATATTTTGTTTTATATTCTTCTCACTTATTAATGTAGTAAAAATGTATAGAATTTAAATTAGCTTCTCTCATTTTTGACTTATCACTTAGATCGGGTAGTCACATTTTAGTTCCATCATTTAAATGAATAGTTCTTTCAATTTCTTCATTTCTATAATTAGAAGTATTAAGATCAAAATATTTTTTAGGAAAATCAAAATATCTACTATTAATAGATTCTTTATTAGTTAAAGAACTATTTTCACTTCTTAGTATTAAATTTGTTGGAAAAGAAAACAAGTTTGCTAATGATAAAGTCAATAATAATTTATTCACTATGTTTTTCCTTTAAAAAGTCTAGTTCATCTAAATTAACATCAACTTCAGGTTCTTGTTCAAAATTATCATAAACTTGAGAAATAATTTGAGTATCTCAATCACTGTTTCTTTTTTGATAATCTTTGAACTTTTTTTGTTGATCTTTAACATCAGCAATTTTTTTGTTTACTTTTTCAAGCTTGTTATTGTAATCTACAATAAATAGCTCTCTTGTTTTATCAAAATACTTAGGTTCAGCTAATAAATTAGGATTCAAATTATTAATATATTCATCTGGATTTTGTAAAAAATTATTTATTACTAAGTCTAGCTTTTTATTAATAATAACTTCTTCTATTCTTGCTTTATTAATTTCTCTAATAATATTTGAAGCAAAAGGAGCTAGAGAAGCAAATAAAGATTTTCTAAAAGAATAAAAAATATCTTCTCTTAAAGTATTTAAAACAATCTTTTTTTCTTTTTCTAATAAATGATTTCTTAAAAGATTTAGCATAGCATTAGATAAAGTTTCTCCATTACTAGCTAGCTCTTTTTTTCATTTTTCAAATCTTAAAATATCTTCTCTTTCATAAATTCGAAAAGTTATTTTAATTTCGTTGTTGGTTTTATTCATTTTATATTCCTTTCTTCTTTATTTTTTTTCTCCTTTTTTTTGTTTTGTAAAAAAGAGTTCTTTTTCAAAATCGTTATAATAAATACTCATTTTAATTTTTGAATACATATTTAAGCTAAAGATTAAGTTTCCAATCTTACTATCAGCTAAATAACTTTGATGAGAATCATTTAAACCACCAGTTGATCTAAACATATCAACAACAGCCTCTAAGTCTTTTTGTTTTAAACCAAAAAATTTAGCATATTGACAGTTTTGCAAAATTGCTTCAGCTTTTTTAGTTATCATAGATGAACCTAAAAAGTCTGATGGATTTTGAGTGCACAAAATCATCCCAGCATTAAATTTTCTAACTGTCTTTGTCATTGTATAAACAAAGTCAAGTGTTGTAGTATTATTAGGATCAATATACTTATGAAGCTCATCAATTACTAAAACTGTATTTGTATCAGGGTTTTCAATTATGTTATTAAAGATTTGATTTTGAATAAAACTTAATAACACATATAAACCTACATTTTCATTACCACTACCTGAATTAGCTAAGTTTTTAGTATTAAAAATAATAAAATCATTGCTTAAATCAATATTAGTTTGCCCATTATAAATTAATTGATATTTTCCATTATATTCAAAATCAAAAGTTAGCCTATCAAGAATATTAGCTAGCTTAGTTTGTTTTCTTCTCTTATCAAATTCATCAGTAAATTGATAATTATTAATTAAACTAATTAAATCTGACATTACTGGATATTTGAAGCTTTTTAATTGTTGTATTGTTTGAACATCATATAAACCTAAATTAGTGTACAGATTTTTTACAAAATTCATAACCAAAACTAAATCATCTCTAGTTCAATCATTATTAATTAAACTAAAGAATTTTTCTAATCAGTCAAAATGATTATTAATAATTGATTTAATTGGATAGCTTTCGTTTTCATTAAAACCATCTTCTTCAATTAAAAGAATTTGAACTTCTAAAGGATTAATTACTGTATTGTGTCCTAGTCCTAAATCAATTAAACTAGCTCCAAATTCTCTACCTAAAGTTGAATATTCATTTTGTGGATCTATAATATAAACTCTATTGTTTTGTGCTAAATTAGCTAAAATCGCCTTTTTAACATCAGTTGATTTTCCTTTTCCACTACTTCCAACAGTAAACATATTGTAATTAGAGCGTATTGAATTACTTTTATAAAATTGATTAAAGATAATTGGTTCTCCAGTTGAATCGCTTTCTCCCAGAATAAACATATTGTTATCATTATTTTCTTCATTTTCAAAGGCTCAACCATAAGCTATATTATAAGAACTCATTGGAATTCCTTGATTTAATGTGTTAGTAGTAATTAAACAAGCTTGTGCTAGTCCTTCAAATTGTTTAAAAGGAATCGGATTAATATTAATTTTTATTTTTTTAGCATTAGCAAAATTTTTAGCTTCTATTTTTCTTAATTCTTTTAAGCTTTCAGCACTATTAATAATCATTAGACTACTATTAGTTAAAACATTGCGATTAATTTGTAGCTGATTTTCTAAATATTCTAAAGCTTCTAATTGTAAGCTTTCTTGTTTTTTAAAATATTTAGATTTTATTAGTGTAGAATTATCTACCATTTTCTTACCTGTTTTATCTAATAAAGCAGCTTGAACATCTTCACTAAAAATTGATAGATTTCATACAATTGTTGAATCTGAATCAAAGATTTTAATTGCTCAACCATCAGGTAAAGTTAAAGGCAATTCACTTATTGTATGAATTGAACAATAAACTCCATCTTGAATAAAATAATTATGCTTAAATACTAAATTATCATTTGCTAAAATTTCATCAAGCTTTAGTTCTTTAATTTGATTTTTAGTTTCTTTTTCTTGTTTTTTAAAATTAAAAACATTTAATTTACTTTTAATAAACTCTCAAAAGGTTTGATCATTATGATTTTGTTGTTGTTTTTTTGCAAGCTTTTGTTTTGAATTTTCATTTTCATAGTTTAAATACTTAATAGCTTGTTGTTTGTCAATTTCTTTATTATTTAAAGCTCCTAAAAACTCAATTAATTCAACACCTTTAATAACTTCATTTTCAATTTCCATAGAATTTAGCATACTAATTGTTTCATCAATTGACTTTTTAAGGTCAAAAATGTTTTTAGCATATACTGCTATATAATACTTATCAACTAGAAATTCAGTATCTAGGCTATTTAAATCTAAAAATACATTTTCATAATATGTAGTAAAATTTTGTTGAACTTTTATGTCGGCTTGTTTTTGTTTTAAATACTCTTTTTTCTTTAAAAAGTTTTCTTCTAAATTTTGAAAATTCTTAGTGTAATCAGATAATTCTTTTTTTCTAATAAAACTAATATGAAATTGAGTTGAATCAATCAAATTAGTAAATTTGTTTAAAAAAGCATCTTTATCTTTTTCATCTTCTATTCATGGATTTTTACCTTTAAATCTTAAAATTGAAAAATATTTAGAACCAAGTCTTCCAGGCTTAGTTTTAACAAACTGGTTTTCTAATATACTTTCATAAGGTACTAATCATTTTGTAAAAGCTTTTTTATTATCATAATTTTTAACACTAAATAAATATTTAATCATTCTAATAACTAAAATATAGTATCTGCAACTATATTTATTAGATTTAATTAATAAAATAGAAAGAATAGAACCAATAATAAAAGATAGTATAAATTTATAAATTCTACTTACATTAATAGGTAAAATGGTATATCCAATTAAAGCAGATAAAATAATAATTATAATCACAACAGCAAAATCTAATCAAGTGAAATTTTTTAAAAATAGATTTTGTGTTTTTTTTATGTTTTTAGGTTGTAACATAACTACTTATTACCTTTCTTTTTATCTTTAGTTCTATAATGATCTAATACTTTGTCTTTTTGTGGTGTTAAATGTCTTTTTCTATTTCTTAAAGTTCATTTACTTGACTTTCCATTAGTTTTTATTGAAAGTAAATTTTCTAGATTATCATGTCTTTTTGTTAGATTTTGATTTTTTTCAACTAAGTTATTAATTTCTTTATCAAAATCTCCAACTGAATTATTAGATTTTAAATTTTCAATCATTGAATCATTAACTCTTATTTTGTCAGAATTAAACTTAATCATTTGATTAAGTTCTCATTCTGATTTATCAATATCACCTAAATTAAGTTGCTGGAATTGCTCAGGCATTGTATCTGTTAAATTGTTATTATAATCATCACGAGCCTTTAGAAATTCACTTCTAAATCTTTTAGTATTTTCATTAGATTGAAATTTTGATATATCATCTGCTTGTCTTTGACTATAAAGCTTATTTATTCCATCTTTATATTCGCTAGATAAAATATTTCCACTTTTAAGTTGGCTCTTAAGTCTTTTTTTATCTTTTGAAAATTCAACAGCAGATTTACCTTTAACAGCTCTTAAACCAAGATTTTTTGCAAAACCACTAACAGCAGCAGTAGCTCCACCTAAAGATAAACCTTGTGAGATTAGATTTTTAGTTTCTCCTAAAGTTTCTCTAACAGAAGCAGTTTCGCCAACAAATGTAGCTATTTCACTTGAAATTCCACTAGAAGCAACAGCTCCTCCAGCAGCAAGACCTAAAACAAGAAGTAATTTTGCAAAATATTTTAAATTATCATTAATATCTAATTCTAAACTAAATACTCAACCACTTGCTCTACTTAAAAAAGCAGCAAAAAGTTGTAGTGAAATAATAATTGCTAGAATTGATACTGTTTTTGCCATATACATTTCTTGAAATTGCTTCATTCTTTTTCCATCATCACTAACAGAAGCGCTTGCAATAAACGGACTTATTACAAATAAGAAAAACATTTGAAAAATTTTTTGAACTAAAGTTAATAAACCTAATAGTAATGGAATTAATGTAGCAATTGAAGCCAATCCACCTATGATAACTAAAATTGACCCTTGTCCTGTTTCTAATTTGTCATAAACATTATGATCAAAAGTAAAATTGTTATTTGCCATTTTTTCTCATTCAACAGAACTAATGTTTTTTCACTCAGCATTTCTTAAAGATAAAAAGATTGCTTTTGAAATAGAAGCTGTTTCATTTCCTAAGACTAATGTCAATATAACATTGAAAATACTATGGAAAACAAATAAAATTATCGGCATTGCTATTAATCAAATAGTTCCTACTATAGAGTTTTTCATAGCTATTCTTATAGGATTAGGTTCATCTGCTTTTTGAAAATGAACTCTAATGGCACTAATAACAAATAAAATTACAAAAACTATAACTGATACAATGCTTAATCTAACAAATAATAATGGTAAAGATACATTATCAAATGAACTGTTTAAACTAACACCAAATAATAAGTATTGTGGTAAACCAACAGCAATTAAATTAAAAAGCAACAATATTACATTTAAAAAGATTAAAGGAAGTTTTACCAGTAGAGTATAAAAAGCAACAAATATTGCTCATATTAAACCATCAAAAAACATTTATTAGGCCTTTCAATGAAGTTGTAATAGTTGTGTAAGAATCCCGGAAACTCCTCATAAAAGAATTACAAGTCCAAAAAAAGCAACTAGTCATTTAACCTTCTTTAATTCTAAAGCACGTTCTTCATCACTATCAGCTTTACCTGCCTTAAATCAAGCGATTGAAATAATAATTGCTATTAATAAAACAAGTAAACTAGCAAATGAACCTAGAATAATATTGATATAAACTTGTGCTTGTTGGGATAGCTGTGCTAAGTTTTGTTTTACTGCTTCTGAGTTAGCAGCGTTAGTTTCTGCAAATAAATAAACATTTAATAAATCTCTCATCTTTTTTACTCCTATCTAATAGCTCTTATTTTTAAATAAAAGCAAAAAAACCAACTTATTTTTTGTTAAGTTGGTATTTGCTTTTATCTTTTTATTAAGAGATTTTATTTATTATTTTTTTCTTGTCGTTCTTGAATTTCTTTAACAATTCTTTTGACATCTTCTTCAAAACCGTCATAAGTATCAGGAACAATTCTTAGTCCTTCTTCATAAAACTTAGAATTTTTAAATTCTTCATTCATACTATTTCAGAATTTCTTCTCATCTTCTGTACAGTTTTTGTATCTATCTTTTGGATCATTCATAATTATTCTCCTTACCTTTTGTATTTTCAACCAAAATTTCTTGTGTAATAATTTATTAAATTATCATATTTTTGCTTAGCTATGTTTTCATTTAAAACATAAGGTTCTTCTACACCATCAACTTCTCTAATATTTTTTCAAATAAAATTGTAGTATTTTTTATTTTCATTAATAAATGCATTATTAAATTTTGTCTCTACTCCAGTTCTAGTAAATTCTCTACTTAATGGTTGAACTATATGATGATATTCATTTCAAGCCCACTGATAAGCTTGTCGATAATCAACTGGAAATGAATAATTAGCACTTCCTGGAAACAGTTGTAATGATGGATTAGCTTTTAAATCAGGAGTAAAACCAAGTAGCTCTGATAATTGCATAAATTTTAATAAACTGTCTTCATAAGTAGAAATTTTCTCAAGAATTTTTAATCTTTTAAAATTTTGTTCTAATGTTTTTTCTTGATCTTTTACGCTATTTCTATCAGTTAATGCAACTTGCAATTCTAAAAATGCCACTAGCATATCTCATAAGTCTTTTTGCATACCATAAACTCTTAGTTTATTTCGATAATCATATTCTAAAAAAGCATTTTCTAAGTGTAAATGTTGTTTTTTAGGATCAAATCTAGTTTCATCTTTTTCAAAAAATTCTTTAGATAAAAATAGTTCATTTTTAAACTGAGAGCCTAATTGAAAAAGTCTATTAGTTAATCATAATCCAGTTGGAACACTATATATTTTTCCATTAATGTTAGTTACTATATCTCCATCAGCAGTAAAAGGAACTTCTTTTCAATAATAACCAAAACTATAACCAAAGCTATCTTTTGGATTAGGTTCTAATTTACCTCAATAATTATTCATTTTATTTTCAGGATCATCTACTTTTTTACCTATTATAAAAGCTTTTATTACATCAATTGAGACTTGCTTATTTGATGAAACAACTTCTTTTTCATCATATAATACTTCTTTAAGTTCTTTTTGATCTTTTAAAATATCTAAAGTTTTAGAAACTAATTTATGATACTCTTTAGCATTTATTCTAGTATTACTATTTTTGTCTTTTAGCATAAATAAGCTAGAATTAGTTTTAACATCATAATGTTCTAAGTTTCTAACAAACTGAGAAAGTAATGCAATTGTAGGAAAGTACTTATCTGAAGTTCAATTTTTAATTTTATAATCTTCTGCTTTTGGGAGTAATGCTTTAAATTCTTGACTATTATTTTCTAATACTTGATTAGCATAATATACATTTGTTGGATTAATATTATCTTCATCAATTAATTTATAAGTGATGCCATTATAAGAAAAAGTTTTAGGTTTTTTATTATTTTGATCACTATTAAATGGATCTTTATATTCAGGATTTTTAGGAAAATTATTAGGATTAGTTGGTGGAATTGGTTTTAGTCAATTACAACTTATTGTAGTTAAAACAGGAGCACCTATTAATAGAAGTGATAGTAAAGACAATGGTTTTTTCATTTTTTCTACTACCTCCTTTTTATATTGATTCTATCACAGCTAATAACTTCTTTTAAGGTTGAAAAAATTATAAGTATTTAAGAATTGTTTAATAATCTCTTAATATATAAAAGCAAATACTTTGCCTTTTTACTAGTTAAAACTTAATTTTTTATTTTCTTCTTTACTGAGTACCTCCTTTTTTTCTTTTTCTTGTTTTTGGCTTTGTTCAAGTGTTAACTTAAAGTGTTCTTCTAGTTCATTATTAATTTGTCTTGATTTTAAAACTACTTCATTAAGTCATTTTCTTCTATCATCTTTTGTTGAATCATCTACTCAAAACTTAATATAGTCATAACTATAATCTTGTGTATCAATGTTTAGTTTTTTACATAGTACATAAGCAGTTAATTCTGCTTGATACTCACATTCAGCGCGTGAAGTGTCTTTGTATGAGTGATTGTATTTAATATGAGCATATTCATGAAGTAAAGTTTTAATGTTTTGTCTAACACTATTATGTTCATTTAAAAGTATTGATCTTCTAGTTTCACCATTTAGTGTAAAGCGTGGAGCAACTCCTCTAACCTGACCTAAACTCTCATCCATATAAACTGGTATATTTTTATTTTCAATACATTTTTTTATTTCATTAAATAAAGTTATGTTCTTTTCTAAATTATCATTATCTTCATCTATAAAGTAAGTAAAGTAATTTAAAGGATATTGTTCTTTAGGAAGATTGGTTTGTGAAATATCAAAAGTATTTCCCATTTTAAAACCAATTACTTTGCTTTTAACTTCTAGTTCCCTATTTTTGACTTTTTCTTTAATTTCATCTGTTCAATCTTTTTTTAAAATTATGTTATCTTCTAATTCAACATAATCGCTTTCTAAAGGTTGTCAGATCTTAATTCCTTTTTCACCTTTTTTAATAAAAATTCGTTCTCTTTTTCATTCAGTAAATGATTTTAAAATAGTAGCACCTTGAAATTGTTTTTTAATCATTTCTAGATTTCTTAAACTATATTTGTTATGAATTTGTAAAGAAAATTCTAAAAAGTCTTGAATTTTTTTAGGATCTCTTATGTAGCTATCGATTAAATCATCTACTTCTTCAGCAGTAAACTTAAAAAAGTCTTCTTCTTTTTGAATGTAATTTTCTTTAGCGTTTTCTTTTTCTTTTTCTTCTATTTCTATTTTTGTTTCTTTTGATTCAGTTTGATTAACATATTCACTGTTATTAGTTAAGCTATCATCTTCTAAGTTTTTTAAATCATTATTTAAACTATTATCTTGTTGAATTTGTTCTTGATTTGAAAAACTTTTAATTATGCTTTCATAGTTATTAGATATTTCTTTTAAAGTTAGCATATTAAATTTTCAAGCATTTTCAACAATACAGTCTTTTAATTCATATAAAGAACAATCACATTTATGTTCATCATTATCAATTATTTTTGCAATAGCAAGTGTTTTATCTAAAACTTGCTTATCATTAACATATTTCTTAAAATGCTGTTCTGGTATATTTGAAGTTAATAATAATACTTCTTCTGTTTTTGTCATAATTATTCTCCTTTGACTTTAAAACATCTAATTAGTGCTGTTTAAAAGATGAACATAAGCTTTTATTATTTTTAATAAAATCTAAAGCTTCTTGTTTTGCTTTAAGAACTTCTTTTGGTAAAACTAATTTTTCTTTTCTAATAAAAAAATCATTTTGTTCTATGTTTTCGTTTGACTCTTTTTGATCTTTTAAAACAATTTTTTTCATAGCTATAAAATCTCACTCAACTTTTTTAGCTTCATCTTTTAAGTTATTTGGATAAACGTAATCTTGATCTGGCAAATATTCATAAGCAGGTTTTAATTTAATTGCTATTGGTTTACTTCCACCTGTTGAAATAATAGTCATATCTGGATTTTTATACTTTAATTCACTAACTGACATTATTAATTCTTTTTGTTCACTAACTGAAACTGTTTTATTTTTTTCACTTTCTGAAATAGTTTCTTTTTTAATAATCTTTTCACCTAAAGCAGTTGAAAAAGATTTTAAAGTTTCATCTGAATTAGTTTCTAATAAGAAATTTAATCTTGCTTGCGATTTTATAGTTTTATAATCTCTACCTTTAGTTGAATATTTTTGTAATTGTTCATAACTTTGAATAATTAACATAAATAAAATGTTTCTACTTCTTGAAATAGCCATTCAATCAGGTATTTTTGGTAAATATAATGAATTAAATTCCTCTAGATAAAATTGCAACATTCTTTTTAACTTTTGTTTTGGTAGTGTATTAGCAAAATCTACTGATTCTTGATAAATTTGAGTTATTAGCATACTCATTAGAAAATCAAAAATATTTTTATGATCAGGAAAACAAATAAAAACAGCAAATGGCTTTGAATTATCTCTTATAAGCTCTTTAACACTAAAAGTAATATTACTAGTTATTTTTTTAATACTAATGTTTTGAGAAAAAGAGCTAACTGCATTAATAGCATTAGTTAAAATACCACTTAAAGTTTCTGGAACAATATCAATCATTGACTTTTGTTCTCCAAAAAACTCAAATCAATAACGATTTTTAGTTTTATACTTTTCAGCTATTTTTACTCAGGCTCCATTTTTTACATATCTTTCACTTAATGTTTGAGTTATATTTGGTATATTATAAAAATCTAAAGTAAATGTTTCATCTTCTAAACTGTACAAAAGAAGAAATTTTAAAATTAAAATAATAATATTTTTTGCATTACTTTCTCACATTGAATCTTCTTTATTAATTCAAGCTAATAATTCAACAATTTCAATGATTTTGTCATAAGCAGAAGCATAATCAAATTCATCTAATTGTTCTTTTGGTTTAGAATGAAGTGTTCATCACACTTGTTCTAAAGGATTTCAATATAGGGATTTTTTAGCATCTTCAAAATCAAAAACTTTAATGTTATATCCATTTTCTATTAACATTTTTCCTGTTCTTGAAAGAATTTGTCTTTTAGGATCAGTTATTACCATATTAGGTTTTAAATGATGAGCTAATGTTGCATTATATCAAATATTAGGTAAAACAATTTTTTCTGTTTTCTTACTTCCACTTATTCCTAAAACAATAGCATGTGCATCAGTATTATTTATTAGATATTGCTTTTTAGGATTAATATCAAACATACCTAAACTAAAGTTGGGTTGTCCTGGTTGAAATTTCTTTTTAAAGCTTTTTAAATTTCCTTCTTCAGTAAATTGGTTATATTCTCAATTATTAGGGTTAACTTCTTTTTGATTTGTAATTCTATTTTTTATTTTTTCCCACCAAATTTTGTAATTAAAGAAAGCTAGAAATACAATACTACCACTAACTATAATAAGTATTGTTATATTTCTATAAAAACTACTAACTTCTCAAAAGTCTGAAAAATCATTTACAATGCTTCTTTTTTGTAAAACTCAATCAGTTATAATCTGAGAATTTTTTGCTTGAATAATAATCATAATTAATGGAATTATTAAAAAAGATAATAAAGGTCAAATAACAAAACAAAATATATTGCTTAAAACTTTGTTAATTGTTTTTATTTTTTTGTCTTTCATAGGTAACTATTTATTTGTTTTAAAAAAGTCATTAAATCAAAACGTAATTGTTGTTATTTTTTTTATGATATTTATTTTTATTTCCAAAAGTACTAATTTTGTCATAATTAAATCCCTTTCATATTTCTAATTTTAAAAATTAGAATTTAGTAGTAATTCATCAAATCAAGTGAAAAACCCTTATTTTTCTTAGTTTTAAAAATCTTATTTTGTAATTTTCTTATGATTTGTACTAAATCTTTTTATGAATATTTTTTAATTAGTTTAGTTAATTTGTTATAAAGTTTTAAATAGTTTATAACAATGTTAAGTGATAAATTTTATAAGGTTTTATTATTAAAATTGTTTTGTTGTAGTCCTATTTTTTCAATTATTAATCAAAAATATCTTCTAAAATATAATCTAAAGTAGATTTTGGTTCTTTTTTGTTATTACTTTCATATTCGTCGATTAAATCTAAAACTCTTTTTGTAGTTTTTCCAAGTAGTTTTAATTTAATATAATCATCAAAGTTAAAACTCATAATTTATATTCCTTTCTCTTTTTATTTTTGAATTTTGAAACAGGTGGACTATACCTTAGGTATATTTGTTTCTTATTTCAAAAAATTTTGTGAGAAAAAGTGCAGACAATATAATGGCGATGATTCAAAATACAATACTTAAAATAGAGAAAACAAAAGCGTTTTCAGGTTTTGTAAATCATATAGTTTTAATCATTAATCCTGTAGCTAGAAGTCAAAAACTAAAAAACATTCAACCATAAATTTTTAAAAGTAAAAAATCTTTTTCCATAAAAATCCTTTTTGTGTGTGTTAAAGTGAAAAATTTTAGTTAATCAAGCATATGAAAAGACAAATATACAGAGGAAGTAAAAAGAACAAAAAAATCAAAACAAATATTATAAAAAATATAATTCCAATTGGTATCATAAAAATCCTTTCTATAAATGTTATTTCTTAGCTAAGAAAGAAAAGCTGCTTTTACGATAGAAAAGGCGGCATAAGCAGCAAAATAAAGGTAAACAAATCAAAAGACAAAGTTTATAAGAAAAACTATCATTATCTTTTTTCAGCTTATTTTTTGTTTTTTAAATATAGGTTTGTGTTCTGGTTTTCAGTTGGGGTTAACATAACCTATATCTTGGTTATATTTATTTGCTACTTTTGAAGTGTTTCACATTGAAATATCCTGGTTGAAGTTTATTGCTCCAAAAAACATATAATGCATATCAGTAACATTTGACGTGTTTCAAGATGAGATATCTTGGTTGAATGATTTAGCAAAGCAAAACATTCCTCTCATATTTCTTACATTTGAAGTGTCTCAGTGTTGAATTCCATCAATTTCAGCATTTAAGTTCTCATCAAATACACCTCTCAAACTTATGATTTCTTTTGGCAACATAGATGGAACTTTTTTAGTTGTTGGTAAAAATTGTTCAATTTGAATTTCATCTTGTTCATTTTTAAAGTATCCAATTTCCAAGCACTCGGTGCAGCTTTTGTTATAAACCGCTTGCTTTATAACCTGTTTATTAATCATTTTGAACTCCTTTTGTATTTAGTCACTTTTAAAACAATATATAAATTGTTTGAGTATTTTTTCTTTCATAAAATTAAATATTTATTTTATAAAGGTATTTCAAACGGTATTTTAAACTGTGGGATATTGTGTTTTTATTTCTTCAATAATATGAACTATTAAATTTTCAGGAATATTGCTTCTTTTTTCATAATTTCCATTATTACAATGGTCTTTGTTAAAATCAGTTTTTAATTTCTTTTTAAATAAATTCATTTTAATATTTGATTTAAAAATAGTAGGCTTTTTTGAATAATTCAAATCATAGTTGTAATAGTAAGTTAAATTATGATACCCATTAAAATTTCAATGCTTTTTTTGGAATTCTCAAGTTTTAGAACTAGCTGGATTTTCTATTACTCAAATATTTGGTTGGAAAGTAGCAATAATTGCTAAAGTTGCTCCAATAGTTGAAACTCCTTGAAGTCTTGTAATTTCTTTTTGAACAAATCTTCTTCTTTTTTGAGGTTTACAATGTTTGTTATATTCTTCATAATATCTTCTATTTCTTATCTCTCAAATTGAAGTATCATCATTAATTAGTTTTTTAGAACAACTCATTTTACTAAACATTTGTCCTGCACAATCAGCACCACTCCAACTTTCACATGGTGGAGAAGCCAAAATAATATCTGGTTTTGGTAGTTCTTTTAATTGTTGAATCAATTTAGGATTTGTTAGTGATAAATCAATTTGTTTATAAATACTATTTTGAGTTTGATTAAAACTAATATCTTTTGGGTCTTTACTTCCAATAGAAATAACAACAAACTGTTTTTGTTCATTTTGGTTAAAGTTTTTAGTAATTGCTTTTTGATAACTTGAATTACCATCATCAAATAAGGCTCAAATCACTAATGCTGGATCTCAAATAACTTCATCAAATTCAGAATCTACAAATTTCATTATTTTATTTCTCCTTTTTAAAAATTATCTAAGTAGATGTTTTTGTTTAATGTTTTGATTAAACTTTTTTAAAGCTTCCATTTTTCTTTCAAATAAAATTTGTTCATATTCAAATTCTCATTTTTTCATAAGTCATTCTAAGTTATTTTTATTACTTCCATAACCTAGATATATTTTTTGATCATCGTATTTTAAACAACCTTTAACAATGAGATTTCCTAATTGCTGGTCAAATTCAGCATTTTCATTTTCTAAGAAGTTTTCTTTTAATTCTTCAACCTTTAGTGAGTTATAAGAATTACTATCTATTTCTTTTATTGTGTTTTTATATTCTTGATATTTTTCTTTTAATTCTTGATTGTTATTGATTACATATCTAAAAAGTTCTCAAACTGCTTTATATTCTATTGAATCATTTTTTATACTTGCATAATTTCTATTATTTTTATTTTTATAAAAGTCTTTAATAATTTTTATATTGTCTGTTGCATATATCTTTTTAAAACTATCAGCAAACATTTGCCTTATTTCTTTTCTATTCATTCAAACACTTGCTTTAATTTCGTTTAATTCTTCATATTCATCTTGTGAAACTAAGCTATTTTCTATTAATTGACTAAATTCTTTTAAAGTTTCTTTTTTAAAGGCTCCTTTTTTTCTATAATTACTATTTACATCAGGATACTTTTCTCAAAAACTTAAATGAACATGTGGGTATTTCTTATTACTATGTATTACTCAATGTCCAGTTATTTTATTAGGATCAATATTATTTGCTTTTAATAAACTTTTTAAATGTTGATTTAATATTTTGTTTCACTCATTTTTATCAATACTTAAATTGTCTATACCTATTTGACCTGGATTAATAATTAATTCTCAAATATGTTGCTCTTTACTTATTTTTGAAACTATTTGCTTTTCTTTATCTACATTAATATCAATAGGTTCTTTTTCAAATAATTTATATAAACCAGTTTTTTTCTCGATTTCTTCTTCTGTTTTATCTCAATGTCAATTAGACTTAACTTTACTTATTAAAAAGTTTTTTCAACCTTTTTCTGATTGTTCTTGTTGTTCTCATTCTTTTTTTTAAATCTTGTTTTGTTTTTCAATCTTCTTGTATATAAACAGCTTTTTCTCTTGTTATGTAATCTAAATAACTTCCAGAAGTATAAAAGTTATGATTGTGTATATGCCCAGTTTCTGAATTTGGTTTCTTTTTAACTCCTTCTTTAGCAAATTCAAATTTAACTACAACCATTTTTTTATCCTCACAATGAACTAAGGTTCATACCTATGGTATTTATGTTTATAATTTTGTCCACAATATTTTTTAAAGCTCGCTTTTTTAAAAAACAAGCACAACAAAAATACATTTATAAAAGTAAATGTTCTTGCTTTTTTGTTTTTAAACTGAATTGTTTTATTAACGACTAAAGCAAGAAAAGGGATTTTGTTCTTTTTGGTGTCTTATCTAGGAGTTGCACCTAGGTTTCTTCTCTTTAAGACGTTCATACCTTTTATTTGCTTTTCTTAATAAAACAGATAAAACTGGAAAATTATTATTTATTTGTATTTAATTTGTTGAGTTATAACCAAAAAATTTATATGATTGAAAAATTTTTTTTACTTCTTTTGAAATAAAACGCTCTGTTATAAACTTGCGCCCTACTTTTATTTTTTTATTTTTTCCAGTTACAGTTTTTTTAGTAATTCAATTAGTTGGTCTTTTTCTAATAACAGTAATCAAGCTCTTATAATTTGCTTTTAAAAATTCAACAAGCCTTTTAAAACTTTTTCAAATAAAGCTTCTACTAACTTTTAAACAATCAAAATAAGCATTTTGAATTACTGCTCACTTCTTGTTTGAATTTTGTAGTTTTGAATCTTTATTTTTTGCTTTTTTGTAACAATAGTTACTAGCAAGAATAACAATTGTTGAACTTAATCCATTTAATAAGAAAAATTTAACAATCTTTTCTCCTTTTAAAATCCAAAACTTTTTATCAGTTTTAGTTTTTAAAACTTTTTTTCTAAGTTTAATAGTTTTATCTTTTTGATAAGCTTGATTATCTAAAATTTTTCACTTTAGCATTTTTTTAATAACACATTTTAAAGTTGTGCTTTTAAAACCAAGCTCTAATAAACTTTCTTTTTTAACAGCTTGTTTTAAACTCTTTAAACACATAAAGACTTCTAAAAATATTTTTTGAGATTTTAATTTTTCAAATCAACTTAAACCAATAACTAACTTAGTTTGAAAAATTACTGATAAACCTTTTTCATTTAGTTGATCATATTTTTTAGATTGATATGTTTTTAAAAAGTCAAGCTTAAAATTTATTCATTCAAGATACTTAAAATCTTTTTCATCAATAGCGTTTTTCAATTCCTTAAAGTGTCCCATAAAAAACTTTCCTTTCATAAAATTTTTCTAACACTTTAAGTTAAATTGTGATATACTTATAGTGTTAAGTTAAAGTTTAAAGATAAGAGCTAGCTTTCAAAAAAACTCTTATCTTTTTTTCTTTTTTAAGCAACCATTAACAAATAAAAAGTCGCCTTAATTAAGGCGACTTTTTTTCTACACATTCATTTTTTACAGTTCCAAATAATTATATTTGTAATATTTTATCTATATAAGTTTATCTAGTTTTTTATTTTATTTATGTTGTAAAATTAATAAGAGATTTTATTGGTCAATCGCTGTATTTGAAAAAGAATATAGAGGAAACTCCACGCTTACACAATCTGTGATGATTGTAGTGTTTATGCTAAATGAAAAAATAAATTTAGGCAGTAATTAATTACTGACGGCATAACTAACCTAAGGCTTTGCTATGGTGATGTTATAAAGTGCCACAGAGACGAATAAAGAGAAATCTTGAAATGGAACGCGGTAAACCCCATAAGTAAGAAACTCAAATTTTGGTAGAGGAATCTGATTAAGAAAATAAGAATCAAAATCAGAAGTTATTATTAACTAGATAGATGATTGACGCTGAAAAGTACAAAACGTGGGTTATAAATAAAATCTCATCATTTTTTTTAATAGATTGTGGTGATTTTATGAGTTTAAAAAAATTAGTTAAATTATTAATTAAAACTAATTTAACAATTTCAACTTGTGAATCATTTACTGGTGGATTATTTAGTAATTTAATTACTAATATTAAAAATAGTTCAAAGATTTTTTATGGGTCATTTGTTTGTTATCAAACTATTTTTAAAGAAGATATTTTAAATATAGATAAACAAGTTATTAAAAAAGATGGTGTTATTTCTTTTGAGTGTGCAAAAGAAATGCTTATAAAAACTTATAAGCTAACAAAAACAAATATTGTAGTTAGTTTTACTGGTAATGCTGGTCCTAATAGCATGGAAAATAAACCTGTAGGTTTAGCTTATATTGGTGTTTTTTATAATAATGATATTAAAGTTTTTAAATTTAAACCTAAATTTGTAATATCTAGAAAGTTCTTTAAAAAAAGAGCTATTAAATTTATTGTAAAAAAAATTAATCAAATAGTTCTTTTTTAAATTTTTTTTCTAATACCAATATGAAAGGAAAAAAAGAGCTATGAATACAGAATTACAAAAAATAGAAGATAATGGTTTAAAAGAATCAGAAATGTGAAATTCAAAAGAACTAAAAGAAGCTATTAAAGAAATTGAAAAAATGTTTGGCAAAGGTTCTATTATGGTTCTTGGTCAAAGTGATAATTTAAATGTTGAAACCTTTTCATCAGGATCGCTTTTATTAGATAATGCTTTAGGAATTGGTGGTTATCCTAAAGGAAGAATTATTGAAATTTATGGTCCTGAGTCATCTGGAAAAACTACTTTATCACTACATGCTATTTGTGAAATTCAAAAATTAGGAGGAATTGCTGCTTTTATTGATGCAGAACATTCATTAGATCCAAAATATTGTCATAATTTAGGAATTGATACTAACAAATTATTAGTTAGTCAACCAGATAATGGTGAACAAGCATTAGATATTTTAGAAATGTTAATTAATTCAAATAGTATTGATTTAATTATTGTTGATTCAGTAGCTGCTTTAGTTCCAAAAACTGAATTAGAGGGTGAAATGAGCGATCAGTCAATTGGACTACAAGCAAGAATGATGTCAAAAGCTTTGAGAAAGTTAAATGGTTTAATTGCAAAATCTAATACAACTGTGATTTTTATTAATCAATTGAGAGAAAAAATTGGAGTTATTTTTGGAAATCCAGAAACTACAACAGGTGGTAAAGCTTTAAAGTTTTTTTCATCAATTAGATTAGAAGTTAGAAAATCAGAAAATATTCTTTCAAATTCAGAAATTATTGGTAATAAAATTAAAATAAAAATTGTTAAAAATAAAACTGCTATTCCTTTTAAAACTGCAACCATATCACTTTTATATAATAAAGGTATTGATAAAATTGGTGAATTAGTTGATTTATTAGTAAGTTATGAAATTATTGAAAAATCTGGTGTTTGGTATTTTTATCAAAACGAAAAAATAGGACAAGGAAAAACTAGTGTTATTCAGTGATTAAATGCTGATGAAAATAGAACTAATGAACTAGTACAACAAGTTAAAAAAATAATAGAACAAAAAGAATAATTTAAAGCACCAATGTGCTTTTTTTGTTTATAATTATTGTCAAAATTTCACTGCTTAGCTATTGACAAAAATTTCTTTATTTTTTAAATGTTATAATAAATTAGTATTTAAAAATTAATTGTAACGTTTAAGCAGAAAGAAAATAGATAACATGAATGATGACATAATTATATTACTCTCAGTTTTTTGTGGTATATTTTTTATTTGCTTTATTATTTGTAGTTCTATTGCTTTGTATTTATGAAAATCTAAATCAAGAAAACGTCTTGTTGAACAATATACAAAAGAAGCCAAACAAGCAAAAAAACAAATTTTAGCTAATGGATATAAAGAAATTAGTGAAGCAAAAATGCTTTTTTTAAAAAGAAGTGAATTAGAAAAAAATGAATTAGATAGAGTAAAAGAACAATTAGAACTAAGAAGTAATGACTTAAAAAGAAATCAAGAAATAGTTGAATCTAAATCACAAAGATTAGATGCTAGTTTATTAGATTTAGAAAAAAGAAAATTTTTATTAGATAAAAAAGAAGAATATTTAATTAAAGTTTTAGAAGATGCTTCTAGTTTAACTAAATCTCAAGCAAAAGAATTATTAATAAAACAAGTAAAAAATAAATCAGAAAAAGAACTTATTTCTATTTTAAAAAATGCTGAATTACAAGCACATAGCAATTCTAAAATGATTGCTAATAACATTATAATTTCAGCAATGGAAAGAATTAAAGTAGAACTTACAAGTCAAAGAACAACTAATATTGTTAAATTACCATCTGATGATCTTAAAGGTCGTATTATTGGTAAAGATGGTAGAAATATGAAAGCTTTTAAACAAATTGGTGGAGTTGATATTGTTATTGATGAAACACCAAACACTGTTGTAGTTTCTTCTTTTAATCCAATTAGAAGAGAAATAGCAACAAGAACATTAGAACAATTAATTATTGATGGTAGAATCCAACCAGTTAAAATTGAAAATGAATTAAAAAAACAAGAACAAGAGTTAGAATATATAATTCAAGAAACTGGTTTAAGTACTATTAAAGAATTAAATATTAATGATATTGATATTGAATTAGTTAAATTAATTGGTAAATTAAAATTTAGAACTAGTTATGGACAAAATGTTTTAGCTCATTCAATTGAGGTTGCTAAATTATCTGGAGCTATTGCTTCTGAACTAGGTTTAGATGTTGAAAAAGCGATTAGAGCAGGATTATTACATGATATTGGTAAAGCTATAGATTTTGAAAAGCAAGGTAGTCACGTTGTATTAGGTGCAGAAATTGCTAAAAAATATAATGAAGATCCAATTGTTATAAATTGCATTGAATCTCATCATGAAGATAAAGAAAAAGAAAGCGAAATAGCTGCTATTGTTGCTATTGCTGATTCTATTTCAGCTTCAAGACCTGGAGCTAGATATAATGCAATTGATGAATTTATTTTAAGAATGACTGAAATTGAAAAGATTGGTAATTCTATTCCAGGAGTTGCTAAAACATATGCATTACAATCTGGTCGTCAAATTAGATTAATAGTTGATCCGTTAGTTGCTTCTGATTTAGATTTAGCTATGATTTTAGAAAAAATGAAAGAAGAAATTAAAAATAAAGTAATTATTCCTGGTGAAATAACAATAACAGTAATAAGAGAAAGAAAAGAAACTGATGTTTTAAAATAAAATAGGTTTTAGTTAAAAAAGGAGTTAATATGGGATTTGGTGATTTTTTATCAAAAAGAATGCAAAAAAGCATTGAAAAAAATATGAAAAATTCTACTTTAAATGAAGAAAACATTAAAGAAACATTAAAAGAAATTAGATTATCTTTACTAGAAGCAGATGTTAATATTGAAGCAACTAAAGAAATTATTAGTAATGTAAAGCAAAAAGCTTTAGGTGGGTATATATTTGAAGGTGCTAATGCTCATCAACAAATGATTAAAATTGTTCACGAAGAATTAGTCAATATTTTAGGAAAAGAAAATGCGCCTTTAGAACTAAATAAAAAGCCAAGTGTTGTTATGATGGTTGGATTACAAGGAAGTGGTAAAACTACTACTGCTAATAAACTTGCTTATTTATTAAACAAAAAAAATAAGAAAAAAGTTTTATTAGTTGGTTTAGATATTTACAGACCGGGAGCTATTGAACAACTAATTCAACTTGGACAAAAAACAAATACACAAGTATTTGAAAAAGGAAAACAAGATCCTGTTTTAACTGCACAAGAAGCCTTAGAATATGCACAAGAAAATAATTTTGATGTTGTAATTTTAGATACAGCAGGAAGATTACAAGTTGATCAAGTTTTAATGACTGAATTAGATAATTTAAAGAAAAAAACATCACCAAGTGAAATTTTATTAGTTGTTGATGGAATGAGTGGTCAAGAAATTATCAATGTTACAAATGAGTTTAATAATAAGTTAAAACTATCTGGAGTTGTTGTTACTAAATTAGATGGAGATGCTAGAGGAGGAGCTACTTTATCTATTAGCTATTTAACTAAATTACCTATTAAGTTTATTGGTGAAGGTGAAGGATACAATGCTTTAGCTGCTTTTTATCCAAAAAGAATGGCCGATAGATTAATGGGAATGGGTGATATTGAAACTTTATTTGAAAGAGCTGTAGAAAATATTGACGAACGTTCTATTCAAAAAACTATGAATAGAATGTTTTTAGGTCAATTTGATCTAGAAGATCTAAGAAATCAGTTAGCACAAATTGCAAAAATGGGTAGTTTAAATAAGTTAATGAAAATGTTACCTATTAATAAAGTAAGTGAATCACAAATTCAAGATGCTCAAAGAAAATTAGCTGTATTTTCAATTTTAATGGATTCAATGACTTTAAAAGAAAGACGTGATCCAAGGGTTTTAAAAGCAATAAGTAGAAAAAATAGAATTATTAAAGGATCAGGTCGAAGCGAAAAAGAATTTAATGAATTAATAAATTCTTTTGAAAAAGGTAAAAAACAAGTTTTAGAAATAACTAAAATGATTAAAAGTGGAAGAATGCCAAATCTTTCTAAAGGTGGATTTAAATTTTAAAATCTATGAAAATCAAAATAATTTGTTTTGGTAAATTAGATAAAGCATTTTATGTTGATGCTTTTAATGATTATTTTAAAAGGTTAAAAAAATATGTAGATTTGGAAATTATTGAACTAAAAGAAGAAATTAATGGTGAATTAAATAAAATTAAAGATGAGAATTCTAACTTATTATTAAAAAAATTAGAAAATTATAAAGATTTTGAAAAAATAATTCTTGATGTTAATTCAAAATTAATTTCAACTGAAAATTTAGTAGAAATTATAAAAACAAATCTTAACTATAAAACAGCAAAAATCTTATTTGTTATAGGGCCTAGTGATGGATATTCAAAAAGTTTTTTAAATTCTTTTACTAATAAGTTTTCACTAGCTAAAATTACACTTCCACATCAATTGTGTAGAATTGTTTTAATAGAACAAATTTATAGAGTTTTTAAAATTATTAATAATGAAAAATACCACAAATAATTTTAGGTGTTAAGTAAAATTACTTGACACCTTTTTTTAAAATTGTTATCATTATTAAGGTTTTAAAAATATATTATAGGAGGACACAATGGTTAAATTAAGATTAAAAAGAATCGGTAAAAAGCAAGCGCCATTTTATAGAATAGTAGCAGCTGACTCACGTGTTAATCGTAATGGACAATATATTGAATTAGTTGGAACATTCAACCCATTAAAAGATGAAGTTAAAATTGATAAAGAATTAACTTTAAAATGATTAAATAATGGTGCTCAACCAACTGATACAGTAAGAAGTTTACTTTCTAAACAAGGAATTTTAAAAGCTTTACACGAATCTAAATTTTCTAAAAATACTCAAACTGAAAATAAAAAACCTGTATCTAAAAAAACTACTAAAAAAAGTAAAGATAATTAATTAGATTAAAATAATCAATGAATGCTAATCTTATTAAAATAGGTGTTATAGTCAATACTTTTTCTATTAAAGGACAGGTTAAAGTTATTCTAAATAGCGATATTATGATTGATGATTTAAATAAAATCGATACCTTTTTTATAAAAACTAATGATAATTTTCAAGTTTTAAGAATACAAGAAATTAATTTAAATAAAAATAAAAATTATTTAATTGTTAAGTTTTTAAATTTAAATAATATTAATGATGTTGTTAAATACAAAAATAAAGAAATATATTGTTTAAAAAATCAAAATATCACTCAGCTTGTATCATTAATTAACTTTAAATTTACTAGTTTTAAAACAAATGGAATTATCATAGATTATATGAACAATAGTCATCAACAATTAATAAAAGTTAAATCAGAAGACCTTAAAGAGTTTTGAGTACCTTTAGTTGATGTTTTTATAAAAGAGATTGATTATGAAAATCAAATAATAATAGCAAAAAATGTTGAAGGGTTAAAGTAATATGAAGTTTTCTATTATCACTTTATTTCCTAAAATTATTAATTCATATATAGAAGAATCAATTATAAAAAGAGCAATTAATAAACAAGCTATTCAAATAGAAATTATTGACCTAAGAAATTTTTCTACACTTAATCATAATCAAGTTGATGATTACCAATATGGTGGTGGTAGTGGAATGGTTTTAATGATTGAACCACTAATTAAAGCAATTGAATCAGTAAAAACAACAAAATCAATTGTTTTACTAACAACACCACAAGGTAAAACTTTAAATCAATCTATAGTAAAAACTTATTCTAATAATTATGAACATATTATTATTGTATGTGGTCATTATGAAGGATATGATGAAAGAGTTTTAGATTATATTGATGATGAAATATCAATTGGAGATTATGTAATAACTGGTGGAGAATTAGCTAGTTTAATTCTAGTTGATTCAATATCAAGACTTTTACCAAATGTTATTAAACAAGAATCATATGAAAATGAAAGTTTTGAAAATAATTTATTAGATCACCCAGTTTATACTAAACCATATGAATTTAGAAATAAAAAAGTTCCAGATGTTTTATTAAGTGGTCATCATCAAAATATTAAAAAGTGAAGAGAAGAACAGCAAGTAATAAAAACACTTAAAAAAAGACCAGATTTAATTGATATAACTAAATTAAATAAACACCAATTAGAAATTTATAAAAAGATGAAAGGAGAACAATAGTATGAGTTCAAAAGCAACAAAAACTGTTAAATCAAAATTTGATATTATAAATAATCAATTACGTGATGATTTAATAGATTTTAGATCAGGAGACACTATTAGAGTTGATGTAAAAATTAAAGAAGGAGATAAATTCCGTATTCAATCTTTTGAAGGATTAGTTATTAAAACTCAAGGATCAGGAATTACTTATTCTGTAGTTGTTAGAAAAATGTCAAATGGTGTATTTGTTGAAAGAACTTTTCCTTTACACTCACCAATTATTGACTCAGTTACTTTAATTAAACGTGGTAAAGTTAGAAGATCTCGTATTTACTACATTAGAAAACTTTCTGGTAAAGCTGCTAGAATTAAAGAAATTATGCCAACAAAACAAGCTAAAGAAATCAAATAATTTAATCATCATATAAAGTAATTTTTCTACTTTATTATGATGTTTTTTATTTATTGATAAGATTATATTAGAAAAAAGAAAGAAGTGATTTTATGAGTGCTGAGTTCAACTGATTTCCAGGTCATATGAATAAGACTTTAAAAGATATTGAAGCAAGAATTGAAATAGTAGATGTCGTTGTTGAAGTTATTGATTCAAGAGCTCCTTATTCATCAAAGAATGCCACTTTTAAAAAACTCTTAAAAGATAAACCTATAGTTTATATTTTTTCAAAAGCTGATATTGCTGATTCTAAAGTTACTCAACAATGAGTTGATTATTATATTAAAAATGAAAATTCAAAAGTGATTGTTTTATATAATAGACACACTGATGTAGTTAATGAATTAATTAATGTAATTAATGAATTAACAATCAAAAAACGTGAAAAAGATAAAGCTAAGGGAATAAAAAATACTTTAATTAATGCTTTAGTTATTGGAATTCCAAATGTTGGAAAATCTACTTTTATAAATAGAGTAATTAAAGGTAAGAATGTTAAAGTTGGAAATAAACCGGGTGTTACTAGAGGAATTCAGCTAATTCATTTAAATCCATTTATTAATTTATTAGATACACCAGGGGTTTTACCTTCAAAATTAGAATCTGAAACAGTTGCTGTAAATATTTGTGCTATTAATTCAATAAAAGATAATGTATTTCCAAAAGAAAGAGTTGCAGCTAAATTAATGAGTTATGTTTATAACAATTATGATGATATTATTGAAAAATATTACAAAATAAATTTAAGATTACAAAAACCTATTTCAGTTATTGATTCTTATAAGATTTTTGAAACAATTGGAATTGAAAAAAAATGATATATTACTGAAGATATTTTAGATATGGAAAGAATATTATCTTCATTTTTAAAAGATCTAGATAAAGGTAAGTTAGGAAAAATTTCATTTGAAAAAGTTTTAGAAATAGTTCCTGAAGAAATTCAAAAAGCTATTAATCCAGAAGATAACAAACAAGATAATGATATTAGTTCACTATGATAAATAGAAAGTCATTTGATGATCAAATTAAACTAGATCATAATATTACTTATTTATCAGGTAGTGATGAAGCTGGTAGAGGTTGTTTAGCTGGTCCTTTAGTTGTTGCTAGTGTGATTTTAAAACCTGATTATTTTAACCCTTTAATAAAAGATTCAAAAAAATTAAATCCAAAAACTAGACAAGTTTTATTTGATGAAATTATAAAAAATTGTTTAGATTATCAAATTATGATAATTTCAAGCAAACAAGTTGATGAACTTAATCCTTTACAAGCTAGTTTATTAGGTTTTAAAACAACAATTAGTAATTTAAAAATCACTCCAGATCTTGCTTTAATTGATGGTAATCAAAATATAAATTTAGAAAATATTAAAACTTTATCAATTATTAAAGGTGATGATAATAGTTTTTCTATTGCTTGTAGTAGTATTTTAGCAAAAGTTACTAGAGATAAAATACTAGATCAATATGATCAAATTTATCCAAATTATGGTTTTAAATCTCATAAAGGTTATTGCACAAAAAAACACTTACTAGCTATACAAAAATATGGTGTTTTAGATATTCATAGAAAATCTTATAAACCAATTAAAAAAATAAGCAAAGAAACTAGTTAAAAAACTAGAATCTTTGCTTTTTTAATCAAAATTATAGTCTGTTAAAATCTTTTCTCTATTTGTTGTTTTATCATTATAATACTCATAATAGCTTAGTTGTAAAAATGAACCTTGAATATTTATAAGATTATTAAAACCTAGCTTTTCTAATAATTTTATTGCTTTATAACTACTTCTACCAGTTCTACAATGAATATAAACTGGCTTATTCTTTGGTATTTCATTATGTCTTTGTTCTAGTTCATCTAAAGGAATATTTATAGCATTTATAATATGAGCTTTATTATAAGTTTCTTTAGATCTAACATCTAAAATAAATTGATTACTTTCTACTAGATTTCTAACTAAAGTATGTTCAATTTGATTAAATTTATTATCTGAAACATTTAAAGCAACTTTAGTTACAATTCTAATAACATCATTTTCTAATTTATTTTCACTACAATATTTTTTTAAATCATCTAAAGTAGCATTATTATTAATCATTTTTGTAATTACATCAACTTTAGATTTTATATTAACTTTACTAATAACTTGAGCACCAAGAATCTTTTTAGTTTTGTTTTCAAAAATTAATTGGAAATGAATTGCTTGTTGTTGTAAAATATCATCACTATTATTTGTTGGAATTACATGAGCTGTTTTGTAATTAATTTCTAAAGAATTGCATTCCCTTTTATTTAATCCTGTATAAGCAACATTAAGGTCAAAAAGTTTAAAATATGAAGTTTGAGTAATAATTTTATTTGGTTTTATTTGTTTTTTAAAAATATGATTTAATAAGTTATTTATTTGTCTTTTAATAGTATCAACTTGTAATTCAGTTTTTTCTGTATTAATCATACAATTAGGTAGTTTAATACAATTTCCAATAGCATAAACATCTTTTAAATTAGTTTTATAATTTTTATCAACTATGATTTGTTTATCATTATATATTGCAAGTTTTTTTGTTTCATTATTTTTATTATAAATTTGAGGATATAAAAAGTTAGGAATTTTTTGAAATGGAGAGACAACAAAAGGATCTGAAGAAATATTAGTATAAACTATAGCTTGTGCTTTAATTTCTTTATCACTAGTTAATAATTTTACTTTGTTATCATAAAATTCAGATACACCGTCTTTTAAAATTAGTTCAACATTATGATCGATCAAATCTTTATTTATCATTTGAATCATATCATAGTCTAATGCATCTAAAATTTGATAATTTATTTGAGTTAAAGTTGGATATCCTATTTGAACTAAACTAACATTTTTATTTGCTAAACTCAAGTTTTTTGCAACTTTTAAACCTAATAAGTTACCTGGCACAACTAAAACATCTTTTATATTGTTTTTATTAAAATATTCAATTAATCACTTTATTTCATCTTGTGTTCTTATTAAATAGAAATTTTTTATTGGTGGTACTGAATGAAATCCATATGGTAATAAACTAAAATCAGCTTTTAACTCTTTACATATTATTAAATAATTATAATCTTGTTTTATAATTTGAGATCCTCATATTTTTCTAAACAAAACTTCTTGATTTTGATCATCAATCTGATAAGTACTTGTTCCAAGTTGAACGTTAATATCGTATTTTTCTTTAAAATATTTTGGATTATAAGATATTAAATTATCATTTTTCTTAGTTTCTTGATATAAATATTCAAAATAATCTCAATTATTATAATTTGAAGGATCCATAAAGTCTGTTTCTTCTTTATCATAAACATAAATTTGAGCTTTTTTATCATGTTTTCTAATTTCTAAAGCTAAAAGTGTACCAGTTAATCCAGCTCCAATTATTATATATTTTTTACTCATAACTACCTCCTATTAATTTGAATTATATTATTTTGTTTTTTAATAAAAATTTTAATTCCAATAAATATTCCAATAATCATACCAATTAAAAATACTCATCCAGATAAATCAAATGTACTAATTTTTGAATACATCGCTCCAACACTACATCCATTTGCTAAACTTGCTCCAAATCCTAATAAAAATCCACCAATTGTAAAACAGAAAAATTCTTTTTTATTAATTTTTAATTCAAATTTAAATTTATTTGCTAGTAAAAAACAAACTAAACAACCTATAAAAAAACTGATATTTATGAGTGTAGAACTATCATTTAATAACCCATTATTAGTAATTTTTATAATCTCATCAAACATAACATTTGATAAATTGATCTTAAAAACACTACATAAATAAACAAAAAATGTTAAAAAAGGTTTTGAAACTCCTCAAGTTTTGTTATTTATAACTAAAATTATTGTTGCACAAATACTTATTAAAACACTACTAATCATAAAAGATCAATTTTTTATAAATAATCTATAATAATTCTTATAACTAAACAATTTTTTTGATGAATTATTAATTAATTGATCATTTAAATTATTATTTATTTTTAAATTAAAATCTTGTTTTAAATATTTATTTTCATATTTTTTAACTATTAAATATAAAACAAAAAGTATTAATAAACTACAAATAAGTATTGCTAAATAATAAATATTATTTGCTAAAAAAACTTTACTACTAGTTTTTATAAATAAATTAGTTTTAGAAAATAACTTTAAACTAATATATCCAATTACTGATCCTATTATAAAAAAGATAACACCAATTAAACCTTTTAATTTTCCTTTTGCTAGATCAAATAAAATACCTGAAGCACAATTACTTGTAATTATTATAGAAAATCCAATAATAAAACTACCAACTAAAGTGAATATACTAATATTGTTTGTATTACTAATATTTGAAATTAAATTAATATTATAAAAATCAAAAATTATTTTTAATATAAAAACTATTATCATACTTAAAGCTAGTAAAAGTATAAAAGCTTTTGTTAAATTAGTGTTTTTATATAAATAAGCTTGTTTAATTCCTGTTGAAAAATCAAAACTAGATCTACTAATTACACAACCTAATATAAAACTAATAATTAAAGACAATCTTAAATTAGTTGATTTTAAAAATATAGTTAAAATACTTAATAAAACTATAAAAAATAAAGCAATAAGTGGTTGAATTCATTTAGTTTTCATAATTTTTATCACTATTTATATTTTATATTTTTAAAAATAAGTTAATTTTTGATTGACTATTTATCTAAAATTTTATTTTTTATATTAAAAAGTTTTATAAAATGGTTATTTTTAAATTTTTTTATCTAATACAATAATGAGAAAATAAAAGGAGAAAGTATATGAATTTAGTAAACATTATTGGACAATTAGAAGGAGATGCAACTGTTGCTTATACTTCAAAAGATGGAGAAAAAAAGCTTTATAAGTTTGTTGTTAAAGTACCAAAACCATATAAATCAAAAGAAGTAGATTCACTTGATTATATTAATATTAAAGCTTGATCAAATGCTGTTGATGATGAGTTTTTATTACACGATCAAGCTGTTGTTGGAATTGAAGGAAGAATTCAGTCTTTCACTTCAAATAATGATTTAACAAATATTAGAAATGAAATTTTTGCAAATAGAATTTTATATTTAAACTAAAAAACTATCAAATTTTTTATTTTTATTTATCTTAATTTTTTAGATATTTTATGTTTATAACATTAAACTAGTTTATTAATTATTTAATTAAAATTAATTACTAATAAAAAAGGATTTTAATTAAATAATAACTAGAGACTATAACTTGGTCTCTTTTTCTTTTTAAATACCTAAATGTTATAATTAATAGTGATTTTAATGTAAGGAGAATAAGAATGAAAGTCAAAAATAATTTCGATCATTTTTATAAACCAATGACTGATGAAGAGATAAAAGAAGATAGAAAATCTTTTAACCGTGGTAGAAAAAGTTTTATTAATGTTATTTGAAAACATATGAAAATTAATAAAAAATGAGCTATAGGTTTATTAGTTACTGCTATTTTATCTGCTTTTTTTGCTGCTTTTAATCCTTTATTAATGCAACAATTACAATTTTCTGTTGAGTTTGAAAAAACTAAAAAAGTTTTTGATAATTTTTGAGGATTTAATTGAAAAATAATTTTATCTATTTGAATTATTATTTTAGTTATTACTGCAATTTTGACTTACATTGCTAACTTATTTGGAAATGAATTAGGTAAAAAAATCGAAATTAGTTTAAGAAATGAATTAACTAAAAAATTAATAACAACAGACATTGAATATTATTCAAATAAAAAAACAGGTGAAATTTTAACTAAAATAGTTTCTGATACTCAAATTATTGGTATGCAAGCTTCTGTTATACCAAATATTATTTTTACTGCTTTTTTTACAATGATATTTACTTTAATTACTTTATTTATTACAACTAGTTTATATATTGGTTTATTTTTTATTGCACTATTTTTAATGTTTGGTATTTTATTTGGTTTAGCTTTTTTACCTATGAGAAAATTGGTCTTTAATCTTAGAAAAATTATTACTGATATTAATGGTGATGTTACTGATAGAATTAATACAATTAAATTAATTAAAGCTAATGGTACTGAAGAATATGAAAAGAAAAGATTTGTAGATATTCATGAAATTTATTATAAAAAATATAAACAAATTAGTTATTTTCAATCTGTAATGATAAGTATTTTATTTTTTGCTATTAATACAGTACAAATTTTAATGACAATAATTGCTTTATGGTTATATAAAAATGACATTGATACTTTAAAAGCTGTTTTAGGTCCAATGTTAATATGTGCTGGAATGTTAATTGGTCCTGTTATGCAATTACTAAGAGCTGTTGTAGGAATGGTTCAAGCAAGTACTTCAGCACAAAGAATTGATGAAATTACAGCCACAAAGCAGTTTATTAATAATCATGCATTAGATAAAAAAGGAATCAGAATTCATAAAATTGAAGGAAATGTAGTATTTAAAAACGTTACTTTTGCTTATTCAGATAAACCAGATAACATTATTTTGCCTAACTTTAATTTAGTTCTAGAACAAGGCAAAAGTTATGCATTTGTTGGACAAACTGGAGTAGGAAAGTCAACTATTTCAAAACTATTATTAAGATTTTATGATCCAAGCTCAGGTGAAGTTTTAATTAATAATAATATTAATCTTAAAGATGTATTTTTACCAAGTTATTTAAATCATATTGGATATGTTGAACAAGACCCATCTGTTTTATTAGGAACAGTTTTAGATAATTTAAGATATGTAAAACCTAGTGCAACAGATGAAGAGATTATTTTAGCTTGCAAAAAAGCTGAATTACATGATCTAGTTATGACTTGACCAGATCAATATAATACAATTTTAGGAGAACGTGGATTTATTTTATCTGGTGGTCAAAAACAAAGACTAGTTATTGCAAGAATGTTTTTAAAAGATCCACAAATATTAATATTAGATGAAGCAACAAGTGCATTAGATAATGTTGTTGAAAAAGAAATTCAGTCTAAATTAGAAGAATTAATGAAAAATAGAACAAGCATTACAATTGCTCATAGACTTTCAACAATAAGAAATGTTGATCAAATTATTGTTTTAGCTCCTAAAAAAGGAATTATTCAAACTGGTACTTTTAAAGAACTAGTAAAAAAACCAGGTGAATTTAAAGATTTATATGAAGCTGGTTTTTCTAAATATGATGTTTAATTAAGGAGGTGTTTATAATGTCAAAAGTAAAAAAAGTTTATACAAAAATCAAAAAAAAGTGAAGTTTTGATAATACAGGTAAATTTACTTTAAAAAAATTTGGTCTTTTTATTAGAATGAATATTGAAATAGCTAAAAAAAATCCTTTACTTTTTTTTGGTGTTGTATTTTTTACATCATTAGATGCAATTTTTGCAGCAATGCTTCCTTTGTTTTCATCAAAAGTAATCACTACTTTAGTTCAAAATAATAAACAATGATTATTTAATTGAATGGAATTAGATTCAACTGGTTGAGTGTATGTTATTGCTATTAATTTAGGAATAATTATAATTTGTGAATATTTTACTAATTTCACAATAGCTTTGTATTCTGCTCAAATTGAAGTAATGCAAAGACTTAAAATTTTAAAAGCACTAACAGATCAGGATGTAGATTTTTATTTTGATCATGTTTCTGGAAACATTTTAACAAGATTAGTTGGAGATACTCAATTTCTAGCTTTAGGAGTTCAGCAATTTTTAACTAATTTAATTTATGCATTATCTGGATCAATAACAGCTATTACAATTATGTATACTCAAAATTTATATATGATAGCAACTCTATCTTTAGTGTATTTATTAATAGCTAATTTATTTTGTGTAGGTTTTTTTATTGATATGAGAAGAAAATTAATATTAGCATTTGATATTAAAAGAGAAACTGATGCTGATATGACAGATAGAATTAATAATATTTCACTTATTAAAGCAAGTGGAACTGAAGAATTTGAAATTAAAAGATTAGAAGAAAAAAATAAAGATTATGAAGATGGATTAACAAAATTTACTCACTCTTCAGCTTTATTAAATACTTCTTTAACTTTTGTTATTCAATTATTAGTTCCAATTATTTTTATAATTATTGCAGTTCAATATCTAACTAATAATCAGTCAAGTAATAGTTTAGGTGCTGATATTGCTTTAATTTTTCCTTTACTATCAACTTTAATTGGTGGAATTGCTATTTTATTACCAAGTTTAAGATCAGCAACTGCTGCTTCTAATGCCGCTAATAGAATTAGTGAATTAACAGATCCAAAGCCAATGATTCATTCTAATTTAAAAGGTTATAAAATCGATAAAATTGATAGTATTGTTTTTGATAATATTAGTTTTTCATATCCAAAAAAACCTGAAAGAATTGTTATTCCACCAACTAAATTAATTTTTGAAAAAGGAAAAAGCTATGCTTTTGTTGGACAAACTGGTAGTGGTAAAACTACAATAGCAAAACTTTTATTAAGATTTTATGCTCCAACTGATGGAAAAATTTTAATTAATGGTGAATATAATTTAAATAGAATTAATTTGCCAGCATATTTAAATCATATTGGGTATGTTGAACAAGAGCCACAAATTTTATATGGTACTTTTTTAGATAATATTAAATATTCTAAATTTGATGCAACAGATGAAGAAGTGATCCGAGCTTGCAAAAAAGCTGAACTTCATGATTTTATTATGTCTTTACCAGATAAATACCACACTGTTTTAGGACAAAGAGGATTTATTTTATCTGGCGGTCAAAAACAAAGACTAGTTATTGCTAGAGTCTTTTTAAAAGATCCTGATGTAGTAATTTTAGATGAAGCAACAAGCGCATTAGATAATGTTGTTGAAAAAGAAATTCAAGATAAATTAGACGAATTAATTAAAGGTAGAATATGTATTACTATAGCTCATAGATTAACAACTATTAAAAATGTTGATGAAATTTATGTTTTAGGGCCTAATGGTATAGGAATTGTTCAAATGGGAACTTTTGATCAATTAAAAAAACAACCCGGTCATTTTAGAAATTTATATGAAGCTGGGTTGATGGAATAAGATTTACTAGTCTTATTTAAATATAAAGTAGGTGTTATTATGCCAGAACAAGAAACTATATTTTGAGTTTATTTTCATGATATAGTTAAAAAAATAAAAACAGATAAATTTAAAAAAGTAGATGTTTTGTTAAGAAAAAAAATTAATGAAATTTTTGAAATAACTCACTATGGATTATTTCAATATCAAATTTTAAAAGATAAATCATTAACAAATATAGATGATTCATCTGTTAGTGAAATTTCAAGCTATATTACAAATAATTATTCAAGATTTTTTGAATATTTAAATTATAATAATTCAAAAACTTCAGTCTATAGTTCAAAACTAACTAAAATAGAACTTGATGAAATTTCTTTTATTATAGAAAATATAGCATTAAAATATATAGCAGATAATTTATTATTAGTTAATAATAATAACTATAGTAATGATTTTTTAAACCTATTATTAATTGAATTATCAAAAATGTATCGTTTTGATACTAACTTTTTAGCAAGAAATAATGATAAGATAGTTTATCATTCTTTAGTTTATCCTTTGTTTTTAACTATGTTAATCATTGATATAACTAATGAAAACCAAATGTTTAATAATATTAAAAAAATCTATACTAAACAAAATATTTTAAATGCATTAAAAACTGGAAGACCTTTATCTCCTAATGAATATAATTACTTTAAATCTCATATTGATATTTTAGAATATGATGAAGAATGAAATACTTTTTTATTAAATTTTAAAAATGAAAATTGAGCTTTGCATTCTATTGAAAAAAAATATAAATTAGTTTTTCAATTAGCAAAATATACTGCTTTATTTTTAAAAGATAGAATTAAATCAGTATGAGCATTAAGTGATGGTGAAGAAATTTTTGATAGTTTTTATAACTATATAACTTTATTTTTAACTAGCAAACCAACTAGTCAAAATTCTAGTATTTATCTAACAGCAAAAACTGATTTTATAAATAAGAATTATGATGAAGATGATAGATTTTTGTTACCATTTTTAATTAAAGACTATAATCCTGTACAAATTGGAAATCATATTAGTTCATTAAAAGATTATTCTAAATTTGTATGTGATAAAGACCGAATTATTGATTTTTTAGATGCTGTTTTATTATCTACAAATTACATTAGCTTAATTGACATTTTAAAAGTTGATAGTAATTATTTAGCTGACTTTTTAATACAAAGAAAAAAATTAGCTTTAGTTGACACTTTGTTTTTATACAAATTAGATAACAATATGTATAAAAAACAATATAATTCAATTAGTTTAGAAGATATTCAAATTAGTCAAAATGTTTTAAAAGAAATCATTAAAAAAGATTTTAGATTAGAATTTTTAAAAACTAATAATCAATTAGCAAATATGTTAAAAATTATTTCTCTAATTTTAAGCTTAGTTCCTTCAACTGCTAAAAGATTTAATTACTCATGAGAATTAATTATGAAATATTTTATTATTACTTTTGGACCATACAAAAGAAAAAAAGCTTTATATGATAAAAAGACTATTAATGAAATAACTTATAAAATATCTAAACTTTTATCAAATTTTAAACATGTAAAAAATAAAGACGATTATAGTCAGACACTATTGATTATTCATAAACTAGAAAATTTTAAAAATTAATTTATATTGTTTATTTTCGTATATAAATATGATAAATTTATATATGATTATTATGCCCATGTAGCTCAGTAGGATAGAGCACGCGCCTTCTAAGCGTGAGGTCGGAAGTTCGAGCCTTCTCGTGGGCACCATTTAGAATCATTAAAATCGTGCTAAGCACGATTTTTTGTTTTAGAAAAAAATTATTATGGCAAATTATTATGATCAAATATTAAAAAAAATTAAAGAACTAGTTGAAAAAAATAACCTAACTAAAGCTTTAGATATTATTAATCAAGAATTAGAAATTAGCTATATTCCAAGTGATTTTGAAAAATCTCTTTATAAAATAAAAAAAGAAATTAAAGAAAAACAATATCACCAATTAAATAAAACATATAGTATTTCAGAAATTAAAGCTTTATTAAATTCAAAAAATAATTTAGATCAAATTGTTGGTATTAAAAATTTAATAAATATTAATATTAGACTAATTATTGATGAGATAAAAAAGTATTTACTTAATATAAATAATGTTTATGAAAATAAGTCATTATTATTAATTAGTTTATCTGATCAACAAATAGATCAAGAATTTGAAGTGCTTAAAGATAAAAAAACTAGTTTTTTAGTTATTCCAAAATTATTGAATATAAAAGAAATTTATAATACTTACTATCAAGTTGAAAACCAAATTTTAGAAATTATAAATCAAAAAGATATTTTTTTAATTCAAACTTGTAAACAAGTGCTTTTTTCATATTTTTTATACAAATTTCCGTATGTTGAATCATTAAATGCAAATGATGTTATTATAGCAATAATTTATATATCTTATCAATTAAATAATTTAGAATTTGATACTAAGAGATTAAATAAAAGTATAGAATTTAGCCAAGCAAGTGTAGATAAAATAATTATTGATATTAAAAGAAGTGGTGTTTTTGGTTATGAAAGTTAATTTTGATTCTAAGAATTATAAATATTTTAGAGATTATAATTTTTTTATGGTTAAATTTTTTAACATTACTTGTTCTTTGTGTGATAATTATGAAATTAGTTTTGTAATAAATTGATCACCAACTCCAATTGGAACAATGTTAAAAAAAACTAACAAATTAAGTGAAAAAGAAGTTGAACAACTAGTTAAACAACAAATTAATATTTGAGAAAATTTAGAAGAAAGTAATTTTAAAAATAACATCCCTACTTTTTTGTGTGATGAATGTTGAAATACTTTAACTAATAAAAGCAATTAGAGAGAAATTTTTAAAAGATAATTTAATAATAATAAAATATTATAGATAACAAGTATAAAGTAGGTGCTATATGAAATTTGTTGATTCTGCTGATTTAATTATTAAGGCTGGAAAAGGTGGAGATGGAGCAGTTAGTTTTTTACATGCTTTATTTGTTCCTAATGGTGGTCCTAATGGTGGTGATGGTGGTGATGGCGGATCTGTTTATTTTCAAGGAGATGAAGGCAAACACTCATTATTAGATCTAAAATTACAAAAAAAATATAGTGCTCAAGATGGTTTTAAAGGCGATATTAAAAATATGCACGGTGCTAATGGTGAAGATAAAATCATTAAAGTGCCTGTAGGAACTATTTTATATGATAAAAAAACTAATACTATATTAGCTGATATTAATGAAAATAATAAATTAGTTTTAATTGCTAAAGGTGGAAAGGGTGGAAAAGGAAATGCAAGATTTGCAAATTCAAGAAACAAAGCCCCAACTATTTTTGAAGCCGGAGAACTAGGCCAAGAATTTGAAATTAGAGCTGAATTAAAAGTATTAGCTGATGTTGGATTTGTTGGTTTACCAAATGCTGGAAAATCAACTTTATTAAGAGCAATTTCTAATTCAAAACCTGTTGTTGCAGATTATCCATTTACTACAATTAATCCACAACTTGGAGTTGCTAGAACTAAAAATAATGATACTTTTATAGTAGCTGATTTACCTGGATTAATTCAAGGAGCTAGTTTAGGAAAAGGTCTTGGTCATCAATTTTTAAAACATATTGAAAGATGTTTAGTAATTTGTCATATAATTGATGCTTCTGGAAATTTTGGTTCAGAAGATATTATTAAAAATTATGAATTAATTAGAAATGAATTAAAAGCTTATAATTTAAATTTAGAAAAAAGAGCTGAAATTATTGTTTTAAATAAAATGGACTTAGATGAAGCTCAGTTAAATTTATTAGATGAAAAAATAATAAATTATTTTAAAAATAAAAAAGTTGTACAAATTTCAGGTTTAAAAAAAGAAAATATAGATCAATTACTATTTATGATTTATGAAGAATTAAAAATCGCAAAAAAACAACCTTTATGAGAATTAGATAAAAATAATGATCAAGATGAAATAGCAATTTATAAATTTGAAGAACAAAAAGAAGATATTCAAGTTTATAACAAAGGTAATAATCGTTGAGAGATTGCTGGAGAAACAATTTTTAAAATTTATCAAAAATTTCCAATATGAACTGAAGATAACTTGTTAATGTTTAATGAAAAATTAAAAGAAACTGGTGTTTATGAAACATTAGTTAAAAAAGGCATTAAAAAAGGTGATTTTGTAAAAGTTTTTGATTATGAATTGGAGTGAACAGATTAATATGCAAACTAATTTAAAACAATATTTAGATTATTTGGTTGAATTTATTCAACAAACTGTAAAAAAGGCTAAATGTGATGGTGTTGTTGTTGGAATTAGTGGAGGAATTGATTCAGCAGTTGTTGCAAATCTAGCAAAACGTGCTTTTCCAGATAATTATTTAACTGTATGAATGCCAATTTATTCTTCACAACTAGATTATGATTGTGTTAATGAGCTTATTAAAACTAATCAGTTAAAAAATATTGAAGTTAATTTAGAAGCTAGCTTTGATGCATTTAAAAATAGCTTCTCTAATTTAGATGAAAAACCAAATTTACTAGCTATTTCAAATTCTAAAGCCAGATTGAGAATGACAACTTTATATACAATTGCTCAAACTAAAAAATATTTAGTTTTAGGGACTGATAATTTAGATGAATGACATATAGGTTATTTTACTAAGTACGGTGATGGTGGAGTTGATGTAGTTCCTATTATTCATTTATTAAAATCTGAAGTTAAAAAAGCTGCTAAAATTTTAAATGTTCCTGAATTAATAATTAACAGAAAACCAACAGCAGGATTGTGAGAAGGACAAACTGATGAAGGTGAAATTGGATTTAGTTATGATTTGATTGATAGCTATTTACTAAAACAAAATAACGATCCTAAATTAAAAAAACGTATTGATTATTTACATAAAATTAGTAAACACAAAAGAATGCTAGCTATAAAGCCAAAAAAAATTCAAAGATAAAAGAAAGGGCAAAATAAATGTTTTGACAATTAAATAAGTATCATTTTAAACCTATTGAAGTGTTTGGAATTGCTATACCTTTTCGAATTTTTATTTTGGTTTTTGCTGTTATTGCTATATTGTCATTATTAATTTTTATTTTGACTTATTTTATTCAAAAAAAGAAAAATACTAATCAAACAAAACAACAAGATATTCAAGAGATTATTGATCAAGAAATCAATTTAATTATTAAAAAAGAAAAAGAAAAACAACAAAATTAGACAATTTAGGTGAAGTAATGAGTAAAAAAATAGCTCTATTTGGCGGTAGTTTTGATCCAATTCATACTGATCATGTTAATATTATAAAAACTTGTTATGAAAAATTAAATTTTGATGAAGTTTGATTAATTCCTGCTTATTTGAATCCTTTTAAAACTAAACAAAATAGTAGTATAAAAGATCGTTTAAATATGCTAGAAATTATTAAAAATAAATTTGATTATATAAAAATTTATAATTATGAAATTAAAAAACAAAAATCTACTCCAACATATCAAACAGTTAAACATATTTTAAAGACTTATAAAAACGATTCCTTTTCTTTTATTATGGGATCAGATCAATTAGATCGTTTTGAAGAATGAAATAATTTTAATGAACTAATTGAAATGATTGATTTTAAAGTTTTTAAAAGAAATGAAAACTATAATAAAACAGTTTTAAATAAATATCATTTAGAATTATTTGAATTTGAAAATAATCATTTAAGCTCTACTGATATAAGAAATTTAAAACATTTAGACAAACAAATTAAAGAAATTAACGATTATGTTAATTATAATTTAATGTATTTATACGAACGTATGGAAACTAAAATGGACCTTGAACGTTATAATCATTGTTTAAATGTTGGAAAAATGGCTTATGATTTAGCAATTAAATGAGATGTAGATCCTAAAAAAGCTTTAATTGCTGGAACACTTCATGATATTACAAAAAGATGATCAAAAGAAAAATCTTTAAATTATTTAAAAACTTATTTACCACAACTAATTAATGAACCTTATCCAGTTTGACACTCATATACAGCTTATTTGCACTTATTATATGATTGACTAATTGATGATCAAGAAATTTTAAGTGCTGTTTTTAATCACACTGTTGGTAGTGAGAAAATGACTAAATTAGACATTATAGTTTTTTGTGCAGATAAAATTAGTATTGAAAGAAATTATGAAAATGTTGAACAATTAAGAGAATTATGCTTTACAGATTTAATGAAGGGATTTAAAGTTTTATTAAAAAATCAATATGATTTAGCTATAAAAAAACATGGTAAAGAAAATATTGGTTCTATGTTAATAAAAACGGTTCAACATTTTTTAAAAGATGAAAAATAATATGAAATTAGTAATTAGTGCAATGTATGAAGAACTAGAATATAGTCTTAAAAAAACTAATGCAAAATTAATTATTGATAATGATATTTTAAAGTTATATCAATATCAAGATATATTATTATGTATTAGTGGAATTGGGTTAGTAAATGCTAGTTGTAGTTTAAGTTATTTATTAAATAATTATCAAATTGATCAAATTTTAAATATAGGAACTTGTGGTAGTTTAAATCAAGACTTTAAACAAAATGATATTATACTAGTTAATAAAGCTTATTATTTTAGTGTTGATGTTACTGGATTTAATTATTCATATGGTCAAATTCCAAAACTACCTAAATATTTTTTAGCAACTAAATTAAATTTATCTTTAAATTATAAAATAGCAAATATTGCTTCTGGTGATGTTTTTATTAATAAACAAGAGCATTTAAAACAATTTATTAATAAGCTAAATCAAAAAATAGATCTAGTTGATATGGAAGCTTGTAGTTTATTTCATACAGCTTTTTTATATAAAAAACCAATTAGTAGTATTAAAGTTGTTAGTGATCTAATGTTTTTAAATGATTCTAATATGGTACAATTTGATAAATTTATAAATCAAGCTTCTATAACAATTTTTGAAATTTTAAATGATTTATATTTTAAAATAAAATAAAAAACTAGTTAATTTGGTGAGAAGATGAGAATAGCTATTTTTGGAACAACAGGAGCGGGTAAAACAACTTTATTAGAAAATCTTAAAAAACTTTTAGATAAAAAATATGTTTTTGTTAACGAAACTAGTTTAGATTGTCCTTATTTTAATAAAGCTTATGATGATAGTAATTCTGATGTACAAGACTATAATTATAAACTAGATTTATGGATGCTAACTGATCGAATGAAAACATTTATTAAATATAAAAATCATCAAAACGTAATTTATGATAGAAGTATATTAGATTCAATGGTTTTTAGCCAAACTGATCATATGTATAATCGTTTAGATGATAGAGATTATAATGTTTTTAAAGATTATTTTTTAACTTGCATTTTACCAAATATATTTGATTGCCAAACTAATAATAAAATTTTTGATATTGTAATATATTTAAAAGTTGAGCCACAAAAAGCTATTAGAAGAATTAATAAGAGATCAAGAGATGTTGAATTAGATACAAATGATTTATTTTGATTAAATTTAACAAAAGCTTATGAATTTTGATATGACATTTATAAAGAAGTGATTCCGTTTTGAGTAATTGATGCTAATGTTGATGATCCAAACTATATTGCAAATATGATTGCTAATAAAATTAAAGATGTTGATAATAAGATAGATTAAAATAAAACAAAAAACTTTTTTAGTTTATTTTAGTAAATCTTATTTTTTAGTCTTTATTTTTTATGGTTTTATTAATGTATTTAATAAATATTTTAAAATATAAAGTGTTTTTCATTTTTTAATTAAAAAATAAGTAATTTTTAAAAATTAAAAAAATTAATTGGTATAAGTTAAATGTAAAATATTAACTTATTTAAAAATTAAGGAAAAGATATGAAAAAATTCTTAACAATACTAGGTTTATCAATAATTTTAACTACTTCATTTGCTATTGTTTCTTGTAAAGTATCAAATAGTAATCAAAAGATTAATAATAAAAAAGAAGATAGTAATAAAAACATAGATAATAACAAGAATAAAATAGAAAAAACAGAAGATAATTCAACTAATAAAAATAAATTAGATAAACAAAAAGAGTTTTTAAACAATTGAAATAAAGTATTTATAGATAGTCCAACTGGTTATGATATTGCTTTAAGGTTAACTAAAGAACAAAAAGCAAAAATAGAAAAAATAGATTCTGCTGCTAATGATTTTAAAAAGCGGGTTATAGATTTGTTAGAGAAAAAAGAATATGAAGAGTTAAATTTTTTTTCTAAAGAACTTATTTTTAAAAATTTAAATATTTTATTGGCAAATAGTATTAGTAAAAAAGCGTTAGAAAATGAGAAAAAGATAAAAAAACTTTTAGATGAATCCAAATTTGAGGAAATCAAAAGAGAGATAACTATTAATTTTTCTAAAGCTACTAAAAGTTCTGAAAAAATAACTGAAGAAAATAAAAAGAAATTAAGCGCATTTTTATCAGAAGTAAAAGAGAATAATGAAGAAAAAATTTATGAAATACTTGTAAAATTATTTGAAATGTCTATAAAAGTGGAGTTCGATGAAAAAGCAGAAGAACTTTCAAATTCTATTAACTATTTAATAAATAGTAAAATGTATGATAAATTGAAACAAAAAATATTTAGCTTAATAAATGAAACAGCTAAATTTGAAAAATCATTGATTAAATAAATTAAAGTAATAGGTGAAAATATGAAAAAGTTTTTAACAACATTGAGCTCTTTAACAATTTTAACTACTTCATTTGCTATTGTTTCTTGTAAAAAACCTAACAATAAAGTAAAAGTTGAAGAAAAAAACAAAGAAAATTCTAAAAATAATATTTCAGATGAAAAAAGAGAATCTACAGAAACAGTCACAAAAACAGATTCTAATTCTGAACAAAATTCTAACAATGGATTAAAAGATAATGATCATAATATTCAAGGAGATGAGTCATCTGTAGAAAAACCTATTTCAAAGAAGGAAAAAGAAGAGAAAGCTGAAGAGTTTATTAATGAAATTAAAAATAAAATAATTATTGCTATAAAAGAAAAAAATACAGATGAAATTAGCAAAATTGCAGAAAGCATTACTTCTAAAAGTATACGATTGACTTCTACTTCTAAAATAGCTAAGGTAAGTTCAGAACTTAATAATAAAATTGAAAAATGACTAAAAAATGCAAATATTGATCAAATTCAAAGCGAGTTTTTAACATTTTTTAATGAAAATATAAGTGAACAAAATGTTACAAAAAACATCGATAAATATAAGGAAATAGTTAAAGAAAAAGAGAAAAAAACTATGGTTCTAAAGCTTCAAGAATTATTTAATAATATTTTTGGTGAAGAATTAGAAGAAGAATTTTATAAGAACAAGAATGAAATTAATAATCTTTTAAAAGAACAGAAATATGAACAAGTTAAAGAAAGATTATTTGGTCTAATAGATCAAATTTCAGTCTTAGAGAAATCACTTAAATAAAAAAAGTAAATTAAACAAACTTTTATAATTATTAACGTCAACCATTTTATTATTCTCACAATCTTATTTGTTGTTTCTTGTGTCAAATAATAGTAACACTATTAGTACTAAAAAAATTAACATTGCTAAAATTAAAAGCAATAAAAAAGAAAATATATAAAAAGTATAAAAAATTATAGAGAAGTATATGATATTAATTAATATTTTTTTGACTTAAACTTATTTATAAATATTTAATAAATTTTATTTAAAACTAAAGTCTATGAAAAAGTTTAATATTAAGATTTTAAAACTATTTTTTTAATCTAAGTTATAAGATAATAAAGTTGAAATTAGTATTCTATTTAATTAAGGTTTTGTTAATAGTTGCAAAATTACTGACATAGAAAAACAAGAAATAATTGTAAAGAATAATTATTTTATTAAATAAGGTGAAACTAAAGAACAAAGAAAATATTTTAGGTAAAATTAATTCTTCATTGATTAAATTTAAACAAAGACAAAATAAATTAATAAGCGAGATAAAGCAATTATTATAATAATAATATTAAAAATTTAAGAAAAATCAATTTGTTTAACAAAAAGAAATATACTAAATAAAGTTATACATTTATTAAGTTAATAAACTCATTAAAAATAAGGTGAAAATATATGAAAAAAAGCTTAATTATTTTAAGTTTAATAAACCCAATAATTTTAGGACCACTTATCATTGGTTGTACAAGAACTCAATTAAGCAGTGAAACAAATGATAAGACAAAGCAAAAAGAAAAAGAAATAAAAGATAATAACGACTCAAAAGATAACTCTAGTCAAGGTGATACAAGTAATTTAGATAAAAACAATTCTAAAAACCCAGAATCTAAGGATAATTTTCAACCAAATTACAATTCTAGCGGTAGCAACTCTCATAATAATAATACAAATGAAAAAGAAAATCTTCCAAATGATGAAGGATATAAAGAACTTAAAAAAGATGATTTTGAAACTTCAAAAATAAATCAATGAAATAAATCAATTAAAAGTGATATAAAGGTTATATTAGATAAACCTAATAATCAGAAAGAGTTAAAAGTATTAGTAGAACAACTTATTTCAAATAAATTAGAGTTATCTTTAAGTAATAAAATAGATAAACAAGCAAAAGAATTTGCTCAAAAAGTTGATGACCTTGTTAAGAATGAAAAATTTAGTGATATTAAAAAAATGCTAATTGATTATTTTAATATGGTTATAAAAAAAGTTAAAGAATCAGAAAAGAGCAAAAAACAAACAAATTTAGAAATTTATGAATCTTTACCATTAGATAAGATAAAAGAACTTAAACAACCTATCTCATCACTGCTAGAAGAACTTTTTAAAGAAAATTTAATTCTAGATTTAGAAGAAAATAATAAAAAAGAAATTGAAACATTTGTTCAAGAAATAGAAACACTAATTAATAAAAAACAAAAAGATCAAATTCAATCTAAATTATTTGACTTAGTTGATCAAATTACAGAACTTGAAGAAGAATTAAAAAACATATCTATTTAACTCCTAAATATTTAGGAGCTTTTTTTGTAAATCTAGTAAGTAGGATTTTACTAATTTATAATTTTATATAAGCATTAATTTTAGAAAGGATATATATGAAACAAAAAGTTGTAGTTGGATTATCTGGTGGAGTAGATTCTTCAGTTGCTTGTTATTTATTATTACAACAAGGTTATGAAGTTGAAGGATTATTTATGAGAAACTGAGATTCTGCAACTAATAATGATATTTTAGGTAATACAAATATTAATGATGATATATGTCCTCAAGAACAAGATTATTTAGATGCAAAAGCGGTTGCTGATAAACTAAACATTAAATTACATAGAGTTGATTTTATTAAAGAATATTGAGATTATGTTTTTTCATATTTTATAGAAGAATACAAAAAAGCAAGAACACCAAATCCAGATATTTTATGTAATAAATATATTAAATTTGATAAGTTTTTAAATTATGCAATTAATCAATTAAATGCTGATTATATTGCAATGGGTCATTATGCAAAAGTTGAATTTAATAAAACAACTAAGCAATATGAACTAATTAAAGCAAGTGACATCAATAAAGATCAAACTTATTTTTTAAGTCAATTAAATCAAAATCAGTTAAGTAAAACTTTATTTCCTTTAGCAAATTTAACAAAAGAACAAGTTAGAAAAATAGCTTTAGAACAAAATTTAATTACAGCTAATAAAAAAGATTCAACTGGAATTTGTTTTATTGGTGAACGTAATTTCACTAGTTTTTTACAAAATTATATTCCAAGTCAAACTGGAGATATTGTTGATATTAAAACTAATAAAGTTTTAGGAAAACATATAGGTATAATGTATTATACAATTGGTCAAAGAAAAGGTATTAATCTTTCTGGAATGAGTGAGCCTTATTATGTAGCTGATAAAGATGTTAAAAAAAACATTTTATATGTATGTAGTACAAGTGATCAAAGTTATTTATATTCAACTAGTTGTTTAGTAAATGATATTAATTGAATTTTAGATATTTCTAAATATGTAGATGATGTTAATCAGTTTGAATGTCAAGCTAAATTTAGATATCGTCAACTAGATAATAAAGTAGTAGTTAAAAAAATAGATGATAATAATTATAAAGTAATGTTTAAAAAACCTTTAAAAGCAATTACAATAGGTCAACAAGCTGTATTTTATTTAGATGATATTTGTCTAGGTGGAGCTGTTATTGATAAAGTAATTAAATAAAAATAATTTATAATTATATTGTTATAGAAAGAAATGATTATATGCAAACATCTACAATTTTGATGATTGTGCTTTTAGTTTTTGTTATAGGATTTGTGATTTGAAGCACTATTACAGGTAAAAAAGCAAATAAAAAAGAAAAAGAAAAAAGATATAATCAAGTAAGAAGTAAAATTAAAGAATACATTTTAAAAAATGAACATAAAAAAAATTTAAGAATTGAATTTGAAAAAGTGTATGCTAGAAAAGGTGCTGAATATAAGTATCGTGATGTTTTTGATGTAATTGTTCAATTAATTGAACCAAAAACTCAAAAAGTAATTGAAACAAGAGCTTATGAAGTTGAAGGTTTGACTACTAAAATCAATAAATCACAATACAACACAGAATGAATAGTTAATAATCAAATTGATTTAGAAGAAACTAAAAAAAGAATTGCAATTGGAGAAAAAACTATTAAATTAACTAAAGCTGAAAAACAAAAATTAAGACAACTTGAAAAAATGCAAGCTAAAAAACTTGCTCAAGAAGAAAAAGAGCAATTAAAAAAAGCAAAGGAAAAACAAAAAACTCAAAAAGGTTCATTAGATATTTATCAAGAAAGAAAGTTAAATATTTCTAATAAAAAGTTTGTTCCTTCAAGATCTAAAAGTAATTAACTTAGGCACTAATGATGCCTTTTTTATTTTTAATAAAGTATAATTTTACTTAGCAAATATTAGAAAGAATTAATCTATGAGTAGTATTTTTAAAATTAATATTTCTAAAGAAATTTTTAAAATTGCTAATTTAAAATGTATTAAAATTGCTTGGATTTTACATAATATAAATAACTTTAAAAAAGCTGTTGAATGAAATAAGAACAAAGAGTATTTTTTTAATATTGATCACGACTTAGAATCTGAAGATGATTTTTCAAGTGATGCTACTAGTATTAATTTATTTGAAGAATATACAAATACAGAATTAAAAACTGAACAAGAAAAAAACGAATTTAAACAAAAATGAGAAAGTTTTTTTAATAGTGATGATGGGTTTAATCTTGATGAGTTTAAAGGTGATGCTATTGAAGATGGATTAGAATTTGGTCAACAAGTAATCCAATATTTTGACTTAAAACAAATTAAAGAATATCCAGACAAACTAACTAAAGACTTTAACGACACAGCAAATATATATGATGCAGTAAATCAAACTAAAGAGTTGTTAAAAAATCATCAAGATGAATATATTTATTTATATGAACCAGCTTTTGAATTTGATAATTATAATTTAAAAGTTAAATGCGATGTTTTAAAGTTAAATGGTAATAATCATGTTGAAATAATTGAAGCAAAAGCTACTAGCAAAGTTAAAAAAGAACATTTTTGAGACTTAGCTTATCAAGTGTATGTTTTAGAAAAAAATGGTTATATTGTTGATAATATTGCAATTGCTAGATTAAATAAAAATTATTTAAGAGATTATGATACTAGTATTGATTTTGATTTAAAAACAAGTATTGATGAATTTGTAAAAAAATATGAAAATATTAGCTTTGATGAAGCTAAAAATATTGTTGATAATATTAATTATTTAGATTTAGGATTTAAAGATATAGATGAAATTGATGATTTAGATTTAAACAAATTAATTGAAATTGATTATTTTACTTATGGTCAATCTAGAACTAGAAATACATTATTTGAAGATTATAAAAATTTAATTAGTGTTGTTGATTTAGACGAATTATTTTTAAAAATTGCCTATATGTTAAGACTTGATCAAAATCAAATTATAGAAATTTTTAAAAATGATTCTTGTTATTTACATTATGATAAAAAAGCTAAAAATTGAATTAAGTGAACTAGAGAAATTTCAGATTATAAAGCTTGTCAACACGTATTAAATTGATTTGATGAAAAAGCTCCTAATTTTTGACATTTTGGGGGAGCTAAACAAACACAAAAAGCTTTTTTAATTAGACATTTACACTCACCATATTTTAAAGACTATAATTCATTATTAGATAGTGAAATTACTAATTTATTAAATGATCAATATGATAAATTTATTAATTATAAATATAATCGTATTTTTGAAATTAGTAAATTAGATGATCAAATTAAATCAGATCCATCATTAATGATTGATAATAATTATTTTTATATTTTAAAACAAGTAATGAATAAGTATAAAACATTACCAATTTATATGTATGATTTTGAAACAGTTAAATTTGCTGTACCAAAATATAATAAAGTTAATCCTTATTATCAAATTCCTTTTCAATATTCAATTGATATAATTCATGATAAAAACTATGATTATAATAATCCAGATAGTATGATTCATTATGATTTTTTAGCAAATGATTATCAAGATCCAAGAAAAGAATTTATTATTAATTTTTTAAAAGATATTTTTAGTAATAAAAAAGGTGTTTATGTTGCTTATAATGATGCTTTTGAAAAATCTGTTTTAAAAAGAATTGCTTTTTTATTTCCAAAATTAGCGATTCCAATTTTATATATTGTTAATAATACAATTGATTTAATGGACTTTTTTAAAGGTATAAAACAAGATAGTAGTATTGATGTTAATTTTAGACCTTGATTTTTAATTGCAAATAAAAATTTTTATGGCTCTTATTCTATTAAAAAAACTCAACCTGCTTTAGATTCTAGTTTTACTTATAAAAATTTAACAATTAATAATGGAAGTAAGGCAAGTGAAACATTTAGAAGATTTTTAGAACAAAGAATTGAAAAAAATGTTTGAGATAATTTAATTAGAAAAGATATGATTAAATATTGTAATAGAGATACTTTAGCTATGGTAGTAATATTAAAAAAAGTAGATGAAATAATAAAAATATGAGAGGCTAAACATGGAAAATAAAATTAAAGTTGTGTTTTGCGGAACTCCAAAAATTGGAGCTGATGTTTTAAAAGCTTTAATTGAAATGAATGAAGTTGAAGTTGTTTTAGTAATTAGTCAACCAGACAAACCAATTGGTAGAAAAAAACAAATAGTTTATACACCAGTTAAAAAATTAGCTTTAGAAAATAATTTAAAGGTTGTTCAACCAAATAAAATTGGTGAAATTTATGATGATTTAGCTAAATTAGAGTTTGATTTTTTAATTACTTGTGCTTTTGGTCAGTTTATTCCAACTAAAATTTTAAAATTAGCAAAAACTGATTCAATTAATTTTCACGGTAGTTTATTACCAAAATTAAGAGGGGGAGCTCCTATTCAATATGCTATTAAAAATGGAGATAAAAAAACTGGTATTACAATTATGCAAATGGTTAAGCAAATGGATGCTGGTGATTATTATGTTCAAGAAAGTATTGATATTTTAGATAGTGATGATTCTGGTAGTTTGTTTGAAAAAATGGGTCAATTAGCTTATAGTATGTGCAAAAAATATTTAGTAGATATTTATAATCATAAGTTTGAGTTAATTAAACAAAATGAAAATGAAGTAACTTTTTGTAAAAATATTTCTAGTGAAGAAGAAAAAATTGACTGAAATAATACTAGTTTAGATATTTTTAATTTAATTAGATCATTATCACCAAGTCCTATTTCATATACAACTATTAATAGTCAAAGATATAAAATTAAAAGTTCTAAAATAATTAATTTAGATAATCAAAATAAAAATGTTGCTCCTGGAACTATTATTGATATTAATAGGCAAGGAATAGTTGTTAAAACTTTAGATAGTAGTTTATTAATTTTAGAAATTCAAAAAGAAGGTAAAAAAATGATTTTAGCTTCTAATTATTATTTAAATAAATTAAGTGATTTAAAAATAAGCGATAAGTTTGACTAAGCTTAAAATAACAAATAAGCAATTATAAATAAATGATATAATTATAAGGAATTTTGCTTTTTTAATTAGCTTAAAGATAGGAGAATATAATGTCAGTTAACGATTTACGCCCAGGTACAACATTTATATATGATGGAAATATTTATTTAGTATTAGAACAAGCATTTTCAAAAACAGGAAGACAACAAGGCAAAGTAACTGTTAAAGCAAAAAATATGAGAACTGGTGCTAGAGTAGAATTAACTTTTACAGGTGGTGAAAAAGTTGATAAAGCAATGATCGAAAGAAAAGAAATGCAATACTTATATAATGATGGAAATGATGCATATTTAATGAATACTGAAACTTATGAACAAATTCAAATACCAATGACTAGATTAGAATGAGAAAGAAACTTTTTAGTTGATGGTTTAATGATTAATATGACTGAATTTGAAGGAGAAGTATTAGGAATTGATCTTCCTGTTAAAGTTGAACTAACTGTAGTTGAAGCTGAAGCTGCTGTTAAAGGTGATACTACAAGTGGAGCTCAAAAAAAAGCTGTATTAGAAACCGGTTTAGAAATAATGGTGCCTTTATTTGTAAATCAAGGAACTAAAATAATTGTTTCAAGTAGTGATGGAAAATATGTAGGAAGAGCTTAATTATTTGAGGTATTTATATGTATATAGATATAGAAAAAAATACTAAAGGTAATTTACAAATAGAAAAAAAAGTTATTAATAGATTAATTGAAAATGTAATTTTATCAACTACTAAAATTTCAAATCCACAAGATGTTAGTTCTTCTATTTATTTGCTTGAAGAAAACCAGTTGCACATACTAACAACCATTAGAATTCAAGATCAAAAATTACAAGATTTAAATATTAATGAAGATAAAATTTTTAAAGCTATTGATAAAATAATGAACCAAACAATTTCTATAAAACCTAAAAACATCAATATATCATATATAAAATAGAAAAGGAAATGTTAAAATGATTTTTGCACAAGAAAAATTAGTTGATCAAGGTCAAGGAAAATGAACTGTTACAATTGATGGTGAACAGTGAATAGAATTTTTAAAAAAGGCTAAAAATAGATTAAAAGCCAATTTGGTAGTTCCAGGATTTAGAAAAGGTAAAGCCCCTGAAAGTGAAACTGCTAAATATTTAACACCTATTAAACTTTATAATGAAGCTTTTAAAATAGTTATTAAACCGGCATTTGATTTTGCACTAACTCAAGAAAATAGAATTCAAAATGATAATTCACCAACTCCTGTAATTGTTAAAGTATCAGAAAAAGAAATTGTAATTGATTTTGTTTTTGATTTAGTTTTAGAAGTAAAAATTGGTGAATATAAAAATATTTCAACTATTAAAAAATCAACTGTAGAAGTAAGTCAAGAAGATGTTGATAATGTTATTGATATGTATCGTTCAAGATTTGCTATGCAAAAAGAAAAAGAAGTTAGTGATCAAATTCAAAAAGGAGATATTGTAACTTTTGATTTTAAAGGTTATGTTGATGATCAAGCTTTTGAAGGTGGAGAAGCTAAAGACTTTGTTTTAGAAATTGGTTCAAATCAATTTGTACCAGGATTTGAAGATTCTATGATTGGTTTAAAAGTTGGTGAAAATCAAGAAATTAATGTCAAGTTCCCTGAAGAATATATTCCATCACTAGCTGGAAAAGATGCTAAATTTGTATTAAATATTAAAAACATTAAAGAAAAAATTCTACCAGCAAAAGATGATGAATTAGTAAAAGACTTAAATTTACCTGATATTACAACTTATGTTCAATTAGAAGAAAAAGTTAAAAAAGATGTATTAGAACAAAAGACAAAAAATAATAAGTCAGAATTTGTTGAAAATATAATTGATGAAATTATTAAAACTTCAGAGTTTCAAATTCCAAAAACTATTGTTGAAAGACAATTAAAAGATGTTAAAAAAGAGTTTGAAGATCAATTAACTCAACAAAAAATTACTTTAGAAAAGTATAAAGAAATAACAAAAATTTCACAAGAAGAAATTGATGAAGAATTAAAAAATGATGCAATTCATAGAATTAAATCATTTTTAGTAGTTAGTGAAATCAAAAATAAAGAAAACATTAAAGCTAGTGAAGAAGCAATAAATACAAAGTTTGAAGAGTTTGCTAACCTTTATGGAATTGAAGTTGAAAAAATTAAATCTCTAATTGATAATCAGGCTATTAAGCATCAAGTTGAAAGCGAATTACTAGAAACATTTATATTTGAAAATAACGGAAATTAATAAAAAAATTGAACTATCCTTTAATAAAAAGGATAGTTTTTATTAATTTAGCACTTTAGTATATTAAGTGCTAAAAAACTGTGTTACAATATTTAAAGAAAATAAAGGAGTAAATTTTATGAAAGATAAAAAGCTACCTGTTGTTGTAACTAGAGGAATATTTATTTTACCAACTACTTCTAAAACTATTGAATTTGGAAGAACAAAAAGTAAAAATGCTTTAAATGCTTCTGTTGAATCTTATAATAATCAAGTTGTAGTAGTTTCTCAAGAAAGTCCATTAGAAGAAGAACCTAATTTAGATCATTTATTCTATTTAGGAACTGTTGCTAACTTATCAATTAAAAAAGTTTGAAAAGATGGAACAATTTCAGCTGAATTAGAATATGATCAAAAAATTAAGATTGATGAATTTATTGAAGAAAATGGTGTAATTTATGCTCTTGGTAGCGTGTTTGAAGATAAAATACCAAGAACTGATATTCAAAAAAATAAAATAAAAGAAATTCTTATTGAATTACAAGAAAAACACTCATTTAATACTTCTGAATTACTTTTAGCGTTTAATGATAACGATCTTTATAAATTAAATTCATTAATTTATCAAATTATTGATAAAATGCCTCTAGTTTCTTTAAATACTAAGTTGCTTTTAATTCAATCTACTTCTATTTTAGAAAAATTAGACTTATTAAAAGAACTAATTGTTAATAGACCTAAACCTACTATCAAATTAAATAATAATTCAAGTGTTGATTCTGAAATTAATAAAAAGCTAAAAGACAAAATGGATAAACAACAAAAAGAATATTATTTAAGAGAAAAAATGAGAATTATTAAAGAAGAATTAGAAGATGAAAGTTCTGATGCTTCTCAATTAGATAAGTATAAAAAGCGTTTAGAAGAAGAGCCATTTCCAGAACCTGTAAAAGAAAAAATTTTATCTTCAATTAAAAGAATAGAAACAATGCAACCAGGAAGTGCGGAAGTTAATGTTGAAAGAAACTATGTTGATTGAATGATGTCTATTCCTTGATGAGAGCAATCTGAAGACATTGATGATTTAAAATATGCTCAAGAAATCTTAGAAAAACATCATTTTGGTTTAAAAAAAGTTAAAGAAAGAATTATTGAATATTTAGCTGTTAAACAAAAAACTAAATCATTAAAAGGTCCTATTATTACATTTGTAGGTCCTCCAGGAGTTGGAAAAACTAGCTTAGCTAGATCAATTGCTGAAGCTTTAGGTAAAAAGTTTGTTAAAGTTTCACTAGGTGGAGTTAAAGATGAATCTGAAATTAGAGGACATAGAAAAACTTATGTTGGTTCAATGCCTGGTAGAATTATTCAAGCTTTAAAAAGAGCTAAAGTTAAAAATCCATTATTTTTATTAGATGAAATTGATAAAATGGCTAGTGATAATAGAGGAGATCCAGCATCAGCAATGTTAGAAGTACTAGATCCAGAACAAAATAAGGAATTTTCAGATCATTACATTGAAGAGCCTTATGATTTAAGTACTGTTATGTTCATAGCAACTGCTAATTATATTGAAAATATTCCAGAAGCTTTATATGACAGAATGGAAATTATTAATTTATCTAGTTATACAGAAATTGAAAAAATGCATATTGCAAAAGATTATTTAACTAAAAAAATACTTGAAGAAGATCAATTAACTGAAGATGAATTAAAATTCACTGATGAAGCTTATGATGAAATTATTAAGTATTATACTAGAGAAGCTGGAGTAAGACAATTAGAAAGACATTTAGCAACAATTGCTAGAAAATTTATTGTTAAACTTTTAAATGGAGAAATTAGCAATTTAGTAGTTACTAGAGAAGTAGTGGTTGAATATTTAGGAAAACATATTTTTGAACATACTTCAAAAGAAGAAGAATCACAAGTTGGAGTAGTAACAGGTTTGGCTTATACTCAATTTGGTGGAGACATTTTACCAATAGAAGTAAGTACATATGCAGGAAAAGGTAATTTAACTTTAACTGGTAAACTAGGTGAAGTAATGAAAGAATCTGCAAGTATTGCTTTAACTTATGTAAAAGCAAATCATGAAAAATTTGGTATAACTAAAGAAAAATTTGATGATATTGATATTCATATTCATGTTCCTGAAGGTGCTGTTCCAAAAGATGGACCAAGTGCTGGTATTACTTTAACAACAGCTTTGATTTCAGCTTTATCTAAACAACCAGTTTCAAAAGATTTTGGTATGACTGGAGAGATCACTTTAAGAGGAAATGTTTTACCAATTGGTGGGTTAAGAGAAAAATCAATTTCTGCAGCTAGAAGTGGATTAAAACATATTTTAATTCCTTCAAAAAATGTTAAAGATATTGAAGATATTCCTCAAGAAGTTCAAGATGTTTTAAAAATCACTCCTGTTTCTAAGTATGAAGATGTATATGAAATAATCTTTAATAATAAGAACTACTAATAAGAAATATAATATAATGATCAACTCACAATTTAAATTGTGAGTTTTTATTTTTAAACTTTATAAGTGTATCTATAAATTAAAAAGAATAAAATAGAAATGAGGTGTTAATATGAATCAACCACTATCTTTTTTATTAAGACCAAAAAGTACTAAAGATATAATCGGACAAACTGAGATATTAAAGTCTAATGGATTAATAAATAAAATGATTTTAAACAATTATTGTACATCTTTAATCTTTTTTGGTCCAAGCGGAGTTGGTAAAACTAGTTTTGCAATTAGCTTAGCAAATGATTTAAAAATTGATTGTGAAATTTTTAATGCTAGTTATGATAAAAAAGAAAAACTTATTAATATTATTCAAAATGCTTTAAAAAAGGAAAGATTTATTTTAATAATTGATGAAATACATAGATTAAATAAAGATAAGCAAGATATTTTATTAGAATATATGGAAAAAGGAAATATTTTTGTTTTTTCAACAACTACTGAAAATCCATTTTTTGTAGTTAATCCTGCTTTAAGAAGTAGAAGTCTATTAATAGAATTAAAACCAGTTAACAAAGATGAGTTGATTAGTTATGCTAAAAAAGTTATTAATCAATACCAATTAAAAATTAAAATTTCAGATGAAGCTTTAGATTTTTTAGCTCAATTAAGTGTTGGAGATGTTAGAACTTTTTTAAATTATTTGGAATTAATTGATAAACTTTATAGCAATGAATTTATAGACATAGAAAAAATTAAAACTATTATAACAGTTTCAAAAAATCCAACAGCTCAAGATAGTGATGATTTTCATGATTTAAAATCAGCTTTACAAAAATCAATTAGAGGTAGTGATGTTGATGCTGCTTTGTATTATTTTAGTAGATTAATTGAATTAGGCGATTATGAAAGTTTAATGAGAAGAATGATAATAATTAGTTATGAAGACATTGGTTTAGCTAATCCTACAATTCCAAGTAGAGTAGTTCAAGCTTGTAGTGCTTTTAGACAAATTGGTTTTCCAGAAGGAATTATTCCACTAGGTTTAGCAATTGTTGAAATGAGTTTGAGCTTAAAATCTAATTCAGCATATTTAGCTACAAATTCTGCTTTAGATTTTGTTAAGAAGGGAAATATTTATAGTGTACCCAAACACTTAAAAGATAATCATTATAAATCTGCTATTAAACTTGGTATAGGAATTGGTTATAAATATCCACATGATTATGAAAATGATTGAGTAGAACAACAATATTTACCAGATGAAATTAAAAATAAAAAGTTTTATAATCATAAAAATAATCAATATGAGTCTAAAGTTTATCAATTATATACTAGAATGAAAACAAAAAAAAGTTAGATTTTTTAAAAAATTAATCTAACTATTTTTTTTATTTTATTTCTACTTTTGAAATATCTGAAGCTAAAGTTGAATCAAATGCTTTAGCTCTTATTCAGTATGTTCCTTTATCTAAATCTTTTAATGCTGTTTTTTTAACTGTATTTCAATTTGTTTCCTTTTCTTTTTTAAATTCCATACTATTATCTAAACCAATAAGCATATTATGATTAATTAATTTAACTAATTTGTCTACTTCATTAGCTTTTTGAATTTCAAATACTGTTACATCTGAACTTGGACTATTATCTTTTTCTTTATATCTAACATAAAGTTTTCCAATAGTAGAATCGCTTAATATTGAATTAGAAGGAACATCTTTTCAACTATTATTGTTGAAGTTATATTCTAAGTTATTTGTTTTACTAATAATCTTGATTCTACTATTATCTAGTGATTGAATTTTTATATCAGGTTTTTCTTGTTTTTTAATATTAAATTTAACTTTGTCTTTCTCATTTAAGTCAAATTTATAATCTTTTCTTTTAATAGATTCCAATTTAACTTCTACTTCACCAAAACTAGAAAAGTGCTCTAAGTATAAAATGTAAGCTTTACCATTTTGAATTTGCTCAACTTTTTTAATAATAGCATTATTAATGTTAAAATTACCGGCTTTTAAATCTTTAATTTCTTTATTAAATTCTATTTTTATAGCATTTTTATTATTATATTGCTCAATATTATTTATTTTAACATCAGTTAGTTCTTTAATATTTGAGTTGTTAAATGTATAAATAATTGATTTGTTAGGACTTCCTGATGAAATAGAACCATAACTTCAATTTTGAACATCTAAATTTCTTTCTTCAAAAGCTTTATTAACAATATTGAAATTACCTCTGTCAACTATCAAATTTAATCTATTTACTTGTTTATTGTTTGGATTAAAATTGTTATCAATTAATACCATAACATCTTCTTTTGTTTTAACAAAGTTTTTAAATTTTAGATTTCTTAAACGTAAACCTGGATTTTTGAAATTGCGGTCAAAAATATCTGATTCAAGAAAATCATCATTTGTATTTAAAAAGAAATTAAATTTTGTTTTACTATTTGTTCTATCTGAAGTTGTATCAACATGATATCACTCATTATCTATTTGAACTAAGTTTCAAGCATGTTTTGCTTCAGATGTTTCTCTTTTACTTTGACCTTCAATAAATTTGCAAGGAATTCCAAGTTCTTCTAATATTAATTTCAAACCTTTAGCATATCCTGTACATACAGTTTTTAGTTTTACTAATGCTGAGTGTGCATTTTGATTTTTTAAAATTGGACCAGTTGTAAAATCATAATCATATTTCACTTCTTTAGTTACTCATTCATATGCTTTAGTTAATTTTTCTAAAGTAGGCAATTTATTTCAACCATTTTCTTCAACAATTTTTTTGGCTTTTTCTATAGCTTCATTTTCATCATTTATTAACTTACTTTTGTCTTCTGAATAAACTTTAATAATTGCTGAATATAAATACCCTTTGTACTCAGCTCACAATCTTGCTGATTTTTCTTCTACTTCTCTTTCATTAGACTCTTTTGTATCTTTTCATTTTATAGTTCCATCACTAGATAATATAAAAGTTGCTTTATCTTGATTATCATTTGCAGTAATAACTTGATCTTCTGGATAAGAAATTTGTTGATATCATTTAATTTCTTCACTTGGAACTTGTTCTTTTGTATTATTATCAAAAAGTTTTAATTTAATTTGATTATTTGTAAATTTATCTAATGTTATAGTTTGCTTTTCTAAACTATATTTAGGATGAGAATAAAAGTTAATAGGAAGTTTATTCTTTAAAATAATGTTTTTTATTGTGTTATCATCAACACTCATTTCATTAAAATTTTTATTGACATTTTCTAGATAAGTTTTATCCAAACTAGTTAAACTGTAATCTAAATTAGAAATTGTAGAAGAATAAGTTTGAGTATTAATAAAAGTATCATTTCTTTCAGTGTTATTTTCAACAGGAGTTACTGCTTCATTATTATAATGTTCATTATTGGTTTCATTTGAATTGTTATTTATATTATCATTATTATTTTCATAATTATTTGGTTTTGTATTTGAGTTTTCAGGAGTTGAATTATTTGTAGAATTTGAATGACTATTAGGTGTTTTAGGTCTTTTATTTGAAGTAGGTATTTCAAAAATATTTCTACTACTAGTATTAACATTACAACTTATAGTAGTACTAGTTAAAACTACAACAGAACCTAGTGATAGTCATTTAATATATTTTTGTAATTTTTTCATAATTTTCTCCTTAAACTTATACAAAACAATATTATAAAATAATTATTAATAAATTTTTTATTTTATTTCTACTTTTGAAATATCTGAAGCTAAAGTCGAATCAAAAGCACTTGTTCTTATTAAATAAGTTCCAATACTTAAATTTTTTAATACTTTACTTGTGACTTTTGTTCAAGTATTGCTTTCTTCTTTTTTATATTCCATACTATTATCTAAACCAATAAGCATATTATCATTAACTAATTTAACTTTATTAATAACTTCTTCAGCTTTTTTAATTTCAAATATTTGAATATCTGAAGCAAATTTATTATTATAATCAGCTCATCTAATAGATAATTTACCTACACTAGGATCATTAATTACAAAATTATCACTTGTAATATCTGTTCATTTATTTAAATTGCTTCTATATTGCATTCCTTTTTTTGATCCTATAATAGTAATTCTATTGTTTGTATCTATTTTTAAAGAAACATTTGGTTTTTGATGCTTTTCTACATTAAAGATAAATTTATTTTGATCTAAATTAAATTTATATCCTTGTCTTTTAATGGATTGTAATTCAACTTCTACATCACCAAAAGTATTAAAGTGATCTAAAAATAATATATAACCATCACTAACTTTTTTTACTTCTTTAACCATAGCATTTTTTAAATTAAAGTTTTTTGGTTTAAGATCATTTATTCTATCTTCTGAATTCATTGTTATTTTTAATGCATATTTTCCTAAATGATTATTTGAAAATTCTTCTTTTTTAACTGTTGTATTTATTGTTTTAATATCTGTAGAATTTTTATCTTTAATTGTGTATTTTACTTTTTTAAAAGGTAATTTTGATTCTAAATAATTAAATTTTTTTATTTCTAAATTTCTTTCTTCAAGAGCTTTATTAACGTTTATAAAATTATCTGAAGTTAATTCTAATCATTCTATTTTATTGTTATTTTCAGAACTTTGATTATCTATTAGTGCTAATACATCTTCTTTAGAATGAACAAAATCTTTATTTTTATAATTTCTAAATCTAGTTCCATAAATACCTAAATCACGTTGAAAACTATCTTTAGAACTAAAATCATCATTACTATTTAAAAAGAAATTAAATGTAGCATCTGTATCTGTTCTATCAGAAGTTGGATCAACATGATATCATTCGCCATCAATTTCAATTAAATTTCACGCATGTCTTGCAGCTGAAAAATCACGTGTGCTTTGCCCTTCCATTACTATACAAGGAATAGATAGTTCATCCATAATCATTTTAAAACCTTTAGCATATCCTGTACATACTGTGCATTTTTCAACAAGTGCCGAATAAGCAGTTTGATCTTTGAAAAGACTATTTGTTTTATAATTAGGATCATATTTAACTTCTTTAGTCATTCACTCATAAGCTTTAGTTAGTTTTTCTAAAACAGGAAGATCTTTTCATTTTTCTGCTAATTTTTTAGCAACTTCTCTGGCTTTTTCTTTATCAGTTTCACCTTTAAAATGATGTTCTGATGGTACTTCTACAAAAAATGGATAAAAATATCCTTTATATTCTGCTCAAACTAAAGTAGTTGGATCATTTTCTTTTTGATGTATCTTACCAGTAACTATCCCTTCATTTGATAATTTCAATTTATCATTTCTATCATCTTTAGCTGTAAGAATTTCACTTGATGGATATCTCAAGCGTTGATATCATTTAATACCGCTAGTAATTTCTTTATTAGTATGACTATCAAGCAATTTAAGTTTAATAGATTGATTAGGATTTAAAAATATATTTTGTTTTTCTTGTTTGTAGTTTGGATTTGAATAAAAACTCAATGGAAGTTTATCATTTAAAAGTAACTCTTTAGCATTTTGTTCATTAATATCTATTGGTTTAAATTCATTGTTTTCATATTTTAAATAATTATTTTCTAAACTAGTTAGACTATAGTCTAGATTAGAAATTGTAGAAAAATAAGTTTGAGTATTAATAAAAGTATCATTTTTTTCAGGATTATTTCCATTATAAGGAGTTACTGCTTCATTATTAGAATGTTCATTATTATTAATTTGATTTGAATTATTATTTGAGCTGTTATTGTTTTCATAATTATTTGGTTGTGTATTTGAGTTTTCAGGAGTTGAATTATTTGTAGAATTTGAATGACTATTAGGTGTTTTAGGTCTTTTATTTGAAGTAGGTATTTCAAAAATATTTCTACTACTAGTATTAACATTACAACTTATAGTAGTACTAGTTAAAACTACAACAGAACCTAGTGATAGTCATTTAATATATTTTTGTAATTTTTTCATAACTTTCTCCTTAAACTTATATAAAACAACTTTAGAGATTATTTATTGTTATTTAATTTAATTATTTGAGCTATTTTTCAAGGTTGATTAGAATTTGAAGTTCTAATTAATGAAACTTTATAAGTTCAATTTTGTTTATTATTGTTTGGGTTTTTAAATTTTAACATATAACTAATTGTTAATGTTTCATTTAAATTATCAATATTTCCTTTTTGGTCTATAAGTTCTATTGTTCAATTATTTTGATCTAAATAAACATCAAAATTATCTTTAGCATATTTTTTTATAGATACATTTTGAAATCAATTTATTAATTCTAAATATGATTTTATTAAAACATTTATAGCATTTTTAGAAGCTTCTTTATTTAAATCTTTTTGACTATGTCCAAATAAATTTGAAACATTATCTAAAATAGAATTTTCATAAAATGCTTTTTTGTCGTTATTATAACCTAGTAAAATTACTGAAACTAACCCATATTGTTTTTCTTGTATTTGCTTATTAACACTATCACTAATTTTATTATTATCACTAGTTATATTAATTTTTAAATCTTCTACTTTATTTGGATTTAAAGCTAAAAGTGTTAGAATAGTTGATAAAGTATTTTTTGTTTCTAATTGTTCTTTATTATATTTAAAACTAGAAGTTATATTTTTATTAAAAATTACATCTAATAAATTTTTAAAATTATCTAAATTAAAAATATATGATAAATCATCTTTATTATAAAAATTTTCTAAATTTTTAATAATTTGAGAAATTGATAAATCTTTTAAACCATATAAAAATTGAAACTCATCAAAGCTATTTTTACCATTTATTGGTTTTTTTATTAAACTTAATAAATAATCTAAAAATTTATCTAATTTTAAACTAGTAAGATTATAAATATTTGAAATATTGTCAATAATTTGATTATTAAATACCTGTTTATCTGATAATTGATTAATTAATATAAAAACTTCTTTTTAAAAGTCTTGGTTATATAAAGCTAAAAAACAATTATTTAAAAAGTCTTTTAAAGCTTTTGAATCTAAAAACTCAACAACTTTTTTATCTACTCCTAGTGATGGTAAAATCACTTTTGCTAAACTTAAGTATTTATTTAGTTCTGTTTTTAATTTATTATTAATACCTTGTTCAACTAAATCTTGATGAAACGCTTTCATAATTTCAAATAAGATTGGAACATAATTAGAAATAATAGAAGCAAAAGGTTTAATTTTTTCTATCTTATTTAATTTTTCTATAATGATTTTTTTAAATGTTTCTTTATTATTTTCTTGTTCATATCATTTATAAAAAGGTGAGATTAAAAAATTGTTTGTAATATTGTTTTTTTGTTCTTCTTGACTTGAACTACCTAATAACATCACAATAAATTTTTGAAATTTATATCCATATTTATCTTCTTTTTCAAAAACAAAACTGTTTTTTAAAAAGCTAATTATTTTTTTTAAATCAATTGAATTAATTTCTTGTTTAATTTGTTCTTCAGTTTTATCTTTATAAATAGTTTGTAAATCAGTTTGTAAAATTTCATATAAAAACTCACTATTAGTTTTTTCTTTACTAAATAAATATAAAGGTTGCATAGTAGAATAATTTAAAGTTTTATCTGATTTTTGTTCTATTAAATTTTGATAAATACTAAAAGCCTTTAATAAATCAATTAAAGGTTTAATAAGTTTTGATCAATCTATTTTTAAATCTTGTTTATTATCTTTTGGTAAAATCTCATCTCATAATTTTTGAGATGAAAATTCTAAAATCTCTTTTAATGTTTTTTGAGCTAAATTATTATTATTTGAGTTAGTAAATCAATCTGGTTGAGAAAATAAACTATTAGCTATATTATAAAATTTGTTTTCTTCTATTTTGTTAAGTTGTTCAATAAGATTAGTAAATTTGTTGTTATTAAAAACTGTTGATTCTAATAAAGCTGATTGGTTAGATAAAAAGTTATTAATTAAATTACCTTGTTGGTTTGGTGTAAAATCACCAGAAAATAAAAAATTAATTCCAGCAGAAATTAAACTTAGAGTTTTAAAAGTATTATTTTCATTTGTTCTAGTAGTTTGGTCATTTCAATTTAAATCTAAATTAGTATTTTTATCTTTTTCAAGTAAAGCTACTTGTTTTAATTTATTTGTTCAGTCTTGTTTTTCTAATGTTAAAAACATTGATTTAAATTGATATTCATAAGTTAGTTTTTTATCAATAATATATTTATCTACTAGTTCTTTTTCTTTGTTTTTATACAAATCACTAATTTTAGTTTGACTAAAAGTTTTTAATGAATAATCAGTACTTATGTTTGTAGTATTTTTATCACTTAAAATAATTGCCTGACTAGCAATTGCAGAAGTGTTTAAAAATAATTTAATTTGATCTAAATAATTATTTTTAAACTGGTAAGTTATTGTACAAGAAACTATACTAGATGAACTTACTAGTAGTGAAAATGTACTAAGACCTATTAATATTTTTTTCATCTATTTCTCCTTGCACTAATAAAAATTATCAATTAAATATTAACATATCACTATATTGTTTTATTTTAAAAAGACCTTTAAAAATGTAGTTTAGATAAAAAAATGATAGTATTAAAAAGACAAGCTATTTGTAAATATGGAGAAGTACAATGAAAAGAATATATAGCTTTTTTTTGTTATTAAAACAAGGACTTAAAGGTGTTTTTAAGTTTAAAATTCAGTTTATTATTATTCTTTTATTATCTTTTTTAGCTTCATTTATTTTAAGCACTTCTCTTACTTTAACTTCAAGAATTAATAAAACTTATAATAATATAGTTAATAATGTAAATAAATTTGACTATAGTAGTTCTAATGAAATTAGAACTTATAGAACTGATAGAAATAATTCAACAACAGATAGATCAGTTATTCCTTTATTAGATTTAGTTAATAATTCTAATTCTTATTACAATCAAAGTTCTAATAGTAAAAATACTTCATATTTAAACTTTATATTAAATAAAAAAAATTTAACTAGTAAATTTGATAATAAAACTTTACTAACTGAACTTTTTGAAAATAAAGACTTTATTGAACTTTTTACAACAATTAGTGGTAATAATATTCAGTGAATTTGAGAAAATAACTGATTGTGACAACTTGCATTATATTTTAATAAGTTTGCTTATCATTCTTATGAACAATTTTTAAAAAATAATAAAGAATATACTTATTTAAAAAATACTGTAATTGGAAAATATTTAACTAATAGTTTTAAAGATAAAAATGAATTTTTAAATGATGCTAAGGTTTTAAAAAATATTAAAATTAATAATTTAAAAAATAATTTTAATGCTAAAGATTTTAGAAAAACTTTTAATAAGCAAATTCAAAATAAAGAATTATTTTCTTATATTTATATAAGTGGAATGTCATTATTTCAATATATTTATAGAAATATTTATTTACCATATTTTAGTGATTTTAAAATTGAAAATAATAAAATAGGTAATAGTTTTTATACTTTTTTAACTGGAAATAAGCTTAATAATGTTAGTGATAGTCAAGCTGATAAATGAGTTATTAGTGATAAAAATAAATCTTATCTTACTGAATTTGAGTTAAATAAAACAAAAATAAATCAATCTGATAATAGTATTTTAATATCTAATCAAAACAATAAAGAAGCTATTAAAAAGCTAATTTTAGAAAAAGGGATGAAAGGAAATACTGAACTTGTTCTAATTACTAGTGATAATCAAAAAGTTCAATCAATTAACCCGATTATTAATGATACTTCTTTATTTAAACTTTTATTTTATAATGGTAATGGTACTTCTGTAACTAATGTTGTTAGTGTTTTATCAGATACAAATTTTATAAAAAAAGATATTGTAATTGGTGAAAATCAATTTGATAATATCGAATTAATTCACAATATTTGATTAGCGCATTTAAAATATACTGCTTTAGCAAGTGGGTATGATATTAATTTTAGAACTGAAGTTTTTAATTATGATAGTGTTACTCAAATTAGATATCGTTTGATTGTCTTAAATGATGATCATACTACTAATTTAACTATTTTAAATAAAAACCAAGGAGCAAGATTACCAACCAAAAGTGAAGCTTTAATTTCTGAACAATTTGCAAGAGCTCATAAATTAAAATTAGGTCAACAAATTATAGTTGATGGCGCTTTATTATCAATTGTTGGATTTGCAACTGATGCTTATTCATTTTTCCCAACAACAGATCCTGATTTTCCAATTCCTCAATCTGAATTAGGTGCTATTTTATATGTTTATAAAAGTACTATAAAAGATATTTTAAGTTCTACTTCACAATCAAATACCAATAGAGTTTCTAAAGGATATTTATCTTTCTTCTTAACAAAAAAACATTCTACAGCTTCAATAGATATGTTTAATGCTTATCAAATGAATGATATTTCTAAATTATATGACTCTATTAAATATCAAAAAGAACAAAAAAATAAAGTTTCTACTTGATTAAATATTAAAGATTTTGATCATTCAATTTTTAGATTTAATTGAATAATAGCTCCACTTGCAATAAATACTTATAAAATTTCAACTCTAATTGCTGCTTTAGCTGTTTCATTAATCGCTATTATTGCTTTAATTATTTGTATTAGAAAAACTATTTACTTTAATGCAAAACAAATAGGTATTTTAAAAGCTTTAGGAAGCTCTCCTTTACAAATTTCAATTAGTTATTTAGCTTATATTTTAGTTATTATTTTAACTTCTGTTCCTTTGGGTTGAATTGTTGGTTTATCTACTCAATCAGTTTTTGTTAAATTATTTGTACATTATTTTAGTATCCCATTATATTCTTTTACTGTTGAACCATTTTCATTATTAATTAGTTTATTAATTTTTGGTTTATTTGGTTTAATCATTTCTTTACTAACTGCATTTTTAATTACTAAAAAGCCGTTATTTGATATATTAGCAGTAAAACAAAACTGATCTAGTTCTAAATTTATTAATAGATTAAAAAGAACTTGATTTAAAAAAGCTAGATTCACTACAAAATTTAGTTTAACTTTAGCTTCATCTGGTAAGAAAAATATTTTCTTATTAGTAACTGTTGTTGGAATTTCAACTATGTTTATTTCAGCAGGTTTAGCAATTCCATCAATTGCTTTTACTATTAAAAATACTTATTATAAAAGCATTAAATATGCCAATGAGTATAATTATGCTAAAGGTGTAACTAATTCACCACTAACTAAGCCAACAATTAATTATTGAAATGGACAAGAAGAACTAGATAAAAATATCTCTTCAACAATTTTAAATAATCAAGAATTATTTTATTATAATGATCCAACAGATTATGTTTCTAGTTCTTATGATGTTAATCCTTTTCCAAAATATTTATACAAATTAGAAGAATTAAATAAAAATAATATAAAAGAAACTAAAAGTAAATTAGCTTGAACATTATTAGAATTAATTCAAAATAAAGATCATGTAAATGAATTAAATAAGACTAATTCACTAGATTTATTATTTACTGAAATGTTTGGTAATAATTTATATAATGTTGTTGGTAACCAATTTTCAATTGGAGTAATTGATCAAATATTAGGATTAATTTTAAATTCAAAAGATAATGTAATTAATCCAAATGATAAAAATACTAAATGAACTGATGAACAAAAAGATTTAATTTTTAAAGAATTAACTAATAATTTTACAAAAACTGGAACTACAGCAATTTCAATTTTAGTAAATGATTTATCTACAAGTAAAAGTGATGATTGAAAAACAAAAATTTTTGATGCAATTTTAAAAGCAGTACCACCTTATGTTAGTGCTTATATTCAAAAACCATCAAGAAAAGAACAATTTTCAATTGGTTATAATGTTCAACACTACATTCCAGATCACGAAACTTTAACTACAGTTAGTGATATTAAAGCAACTATTAATCAAAAAAATACCAATTTAGTTTTAACTGGTATTTCAAATAATCAATCAGCATTTATTATTAATCAAAAAAATGCTAATAATTTATTTGTTGATTATAAAAAACTAATAGCTTTACAAGAAGTGTTTTTAGAAAAAAAATCAAACGATATTAAATTAAATGATCAATTTTTACTATATGATTCAAAAAATAATCAAATTAATTTACCTGTTTTACCAAATAAACAAGCAAGCGCTTTTTATAATTTAAATAAAACTACTGATATATCAAATATTTTAACTACTAGTAAGCAATTTTTTATTAATACAAAAAATGGGTATGTTAATTTACCAAAACATGCTTGAGTTTATGATGATTTAAACTTTATTAAATCTAAATACTATAATTTGTTAACAGAACAACAAAAACAATTAATTAGTAAATTTAGAACTGGTAGAAATAGTAGTGCTGTTAATAGTGATGATATTAGATGACTAGATCCATATAATTTAGATAATAATAAGTTCACTTTAAAACTATTATATGATCAAGATAGATTTGATAATGATTCAACTTATGACAATAAAGAGTGAACTTTATTAAATAATAGTTATATGTTTGATGATTTTACTTATAATAATCAATTTGATGATTTATTAAGTTCATATATTAGACCTTATTATCAATATAAAAATATTCAAATTTATATTCCTCAAAGCTTAATTGATATTGATCAAATTATTAATATATCTAATTCTAAAAAAACTCAAGATCAATTAAAAAATAATACCGAACATTGATATAAAAAAGATATTGATTATAATAAAGTTCCAAAATCAGTAATTAAAGCTTGAGACATTAAAGACTCTAATGAAAAGTTTTTAATGATTAGACCATATGATTTAAGATTTACTCTAACAATAGATAATGTTTATAAATCAGGGTTGAGTAATTTAATAGCAAAACCTGAATATTGAATGTATCAATCAACAAAAACTAATAATTCAGCCAAATTAAACGCTCAAATTATTCAAAAAGATGCTAAAACAGTTTATCAAAATAAAGATTTAAAAATTGTAGCAAAACCAGTTGGCACACTAGATTCATATAATCAAAAATTGATTTTAACTGATCAAGGATTAATGAATTTAGTTTTAAATCTTTCAATTGGTAAAAAAATTGCAATTAAAGATAATTTTTATAATAGAGAAACTGTGATTAAAGCTGGAGAAAAATATAATGATATTATTTCTCGTTTTGATCGATATGATTTTAATCAAATCACTAATTATTTAGATAAAAACAAAAATAAAAAAGAATTTAATAATCTTTTATTTAGTAAAAAAGATCCATTCAATCAAGCTCAGTTTTTATGACATAACTCAAAATATTCAAACATTGAAGAAGCTTTAGATTTAACTAGTGGAATTAGTTTTATTCCAGATACTGCTTATAATGGATTTTATATTTTAAATGGTCATGGAGCTTCATCAGCTTCAGGTGATGATGATATGATAAGTAGTATAAAAAATCAAAATTTACTAGCCACTTCTAAAACACTAATTAATCAAATTACTTTTATAGCAATTTCAATTGGAATGCTATTAATTATTACTGTAATTATTACTTCTGCTTTACTAGTAATGTTAATATCAGATATTTATGTTACTCAATATCAACAATTTATGATATTAATGAAAGCATTAGGATATTCAAATTATAAGATTAGTAAATATGCTTTTGGAACTGCTATAGTCTTTAGTTTATTTGCTTGAGCAGCTTCAACAGCACTTACTTGAATTTTAATTACATTAATTATTAAAATAATAACAGCTTTAGGATTTGCTATTCCTTATGGTTTTTCATTTTGAACTTTAATAGTAAGTTTTATTATAATTACAATAGCATTTATTGGTTCACTAATAGTTTCATCAAATAAAATTAGAACTAAAAAACCTGCTAGTCTTTTAACAGTTTCAAATGAATAGAGTCTTTATAAAAGACTCTTTTTTGTATAATTAAATAAAGGAGAATTATGAAAAAAATAGCATTGTATTTAAATCCTGGTTTTGAAGAAATTGAAGCAGTTACCCCATGTGATGTTTTAAAAAGGGCTGGAATTTTAGTTGATATGATTTCAACAACAGATAACTTAGAAGTAAAAGGTTCACACAATATTACTATTAAAGCTGACAAATTATGAAAAGATCTAAATATTAATTATTATGATGGAATGATTTTACCTGGTGGAAGTGGTGTTACTAGTTTATTTAAAAACCAAACTCTAATAGATAATATTTTAGAGTTTAATAAACAAAATAAATTAATTGCATCAATTTGTGCAGCTCCACAAGTAATTGGTCAAACTAGATTATTAGATAATAAAACAATCACTCATTATCCAAAATGTGATTTATATTTAGATAAAGCAAATGTAGTTAATAAACCTTATGTTGTTGATCAAAACTTTATAACAGCAACTAGTGCTGGAACAAGTATGCAATTTAGTTTGGCAATTGTTGAATATTTACTAGGAAAAGAAAAAAAAGAAGAAATTTTTAAAAATTTAGTAATTTTTGGTTAATTTTTTAAAATCACCTCTAATACATATATGAGAGGTGATTTTTATTAAACTGATTAAACAAAGAGAATATAATGACTGTTCAATAGCTTGTCTAGTTATGATTATTAATTATTATTATAATCAAAATTATGATTTAGATAGATTAAAATTAGAAATTAATTATTCAGAAGAAATATTAAGTTTTTATGATATAACTCAAATTTGTCAAAAATATTTTTTAACTACTAAAGCTTTACAAATCCAAAATGATTTAGAACAAATAAATAAAAAGGTTTATTTAGCTCAAGTTGTTAATCAAGTTGGATTATTACATTTTGTAGTTGTTGAAAAGCAAAATAATCATTTAATAATTTATGATCCTTTAAAAGATAAAAAAGAAAAAATTACTTATAAAGACTTTTATCAAATTTTTACTGGATATGTTTTAATTTTTAATTCTAATTATAAAAAGTTTAAAGCCAATTATACTAGTCTTTTTAAGTTATTTAATTTTTATTTAGGTTATTGTTTTTATATTATTTTAAATGTTTTTAGTATATCATTAACAATTTTAGAAATGAGATTTTTATATGTTTATTCTTTATCTATAACAAATCAAAATAATTCTTATTTTTTATATTTATATTTTTTATGTATTTTTTTAATAAATATTTTTTTAAATGAAATATCTAAATTTTTATTAAATAAGTACTATCAAAAAACTAAAACTAAAAAATTAGAAATCTTTTATTATTATTTAGTTGAAAATAATATTAAATTAGATGTTATAAATAGTTATTCTGAAATTGAGTTTATAAGTAGTTTTCAAACTTATGTTTTATTAAACACAATAAGTGGATTAATTAATAGTTTAGTGATTCTTTTTGTAATTTTTTATATTAATAAAATTATTTTTCTAGTCTTATTTAGTTTTGATATTTTTTGATTATTAATTAGTTTAGTTCATAACTTTTTTATTAATAAAAATAAAAAAACTAGCAAAGCTAGTATAAATTTATTAACTCATTTTATTGATAAGAATAAATTAATTGATGAAAAACTTACTTTAAAAATAATTAATAAAGATATTTTTAAAAATCAAGTTGACTATTTAAGTATTTTATTTAATGTATTAGAAAAAATTAGTATGTTATTAATTTATTATTTAAGTTGAGATTTATTAAAGTTTAATTATATAGAATTTAGCATTTTATTAATTATTATTTTATTTAAAGCAATTCACACAAGTGATTTAAAAAAGCTTGTTTACTTTTTACAAAATTTTATTAAATACAAACAACTATTAATTAAATTTAATAATTACAAAATAACTAATAATCATTTAAGATTAAATGAAATTAATAATATTCAAATTAAAAATCTTTTAACTAATTGTCAAATTAATTTAGATCAAAAAATCAATTATTTATCTAGTGATTATGATCTTAAAACTTTTATTAAAAATAAAAATAGTTCAGAAGATATTTTGATTTTAATAAACAATGTAAATATTAAAGATATTTCTAAGTTTAGTTTAAATAAACATATTTGTCATTTAGATAATCTTGAAATTAAATACACAACAATTTTACAAAACATTATTATTAATCAATCTGAACTAAATGTTTTTAATCATGAATTAATTCAAACTATTATAAAAAAATATCAAATTAATTTAGTTAAAGTCATTAATTTAGAAAATGTTAGTAAACTTGAACAAGAATTTATTAAACTATTAAGAATCTTTTATTTAGATTATAAATATTTATTATTTAATGATAATTTTGAAATTATAGATAAAAAAGATATTGGTTTAGTTTTAGATTTATTTAGAAGTTATTCAAATAGTTCACTAATACTAACAAGTAATGATATCAAGTATAATCTAATTAGTAAGGATTAAAAAAAATGTTAAAAATAAATTATTTTAATGATACTGATGTTAATATGAATTCTTGAAAAAAGTTTGCTAATAAAATTTTAAAAATTGCTTATAATTATTTTAATTTTAATTATGATATTGAATTAAGCATTACGTTTGTTGATGATTTAAAAGCTCAACAAATTAATCAACAATATCGTAATCATTCTTATATTGCTGATGTTACTTCTTTTCCAGTAGAAATGACTGAAAATGAAATTAAAGCAATTGGATTTAGAGAATTAGGTGATATGTTTATTAATTTAAGTGAAGCTAAAAGAAAAGCTATTAAATATAATCACGATTTAAATTCAGAAATGGGGTTTTTATTTGTTCATGGTTTTTTACACTTATTAGGTTATGATCATGAAAATTTAGATGATGAAAAAATTATGTTTGACTTACAAGATCAAATTTTAAAACTAAACAACTTAGTGTATATAATTAAATTTAATGAAGAAGACTATTTAGAAAGTAATTAAAAATGAATAAATTTAAATCTGGATTTGTAAGTATTATTGGTAGACCAAACGTTGGAAAATCAACTTTACTAAACAAACTTATTGGAGAAAAAATTTCAATAGTTACAAATAAACCACAAACCACAAGAAATAATATTAGAGGAATTTTAACTAAAAAAGATAAATATCAAATTGTTTTTATTGATACACCAGGAGTTCATACTACAAAAAAACAATTAGATAAATTTTTAAATACAAGTGCTTTAAAATCAACAAAAGATGTTGATGTAATTTTGTTTTTAGCTCCAAGTGATGAAGTTATTGGAAAAAATGATTTATTTTTATTAAAACAAATAAAAAACCTAGATGTTTTTAAAATTTTAGTAATAACTAAAGCTGATAATGTTACAAAAGAGCAATTAATTTTAAAAGCAAAAGAATGAAGTGCTTATCAAGACCAATTTGATGAAATTATTATTACAAGTTCTCTAACTAATTTAAATATTGAAAAATTATTAGAATTAATTGTAAATAATTTATCAGATAATGATTATCAATTTTATGATGATGATATTTTAACTGATCAATCAGATCGCTTTATGATAAAAGAAATTATTAGAGAAAATATTTTATTAAAAACAGGTCAAGAAGTACCTCATAGTGTTGCAGTTTTAGTAGAACATTTAGAACAAAATGAAACTGAAATGAACATTAGTGCAGCTATTATTGTTGAAAGACAGTCACAAAAATCAATAATAATTGGTAAAAAAGGAGTAAAAATATCAGATATTAGATATAAATCTAAAAAACAAATTCAAACATTATTTAAAAAACACATTAATTTAGAACTATTTGTAAAAGTTCAAGAAAATTGAAGAAATTCACCTAGTTTAATTAAAAAAATGGGTTATAACAAGGATCAATATTAATGGAAAAAACCTTAAAAGGAATTGTTTTAAATAGTTTTGATTTTAGAGATTATGACAAAATTATAACAATCTATTCTAATTTATATGGAAAAATTAGTTTAGTTTGTCTTGGTGTTAATAAAACAAAAAGTAAAAATAAATATGCTATTAATTATTTGTCATATTCAAATTTTGAAATATTTAAAGCAAAAAATAAACTTGGGCTATCTAAATTAAAAAGATCAGAATTGATCAATAGTTTTAGTCATATAGCAACTGATTTTAACTTATATGTTTATGCTAATGTTTTAACTTCATTAGTAATGAATTTAGAAGATCATATGAAAAATTATAATTTATTTAAAATTTTAAAATTAAGTATTTTTTTGATTAATAGTAAACCTAATATTTCATTTAAGGTTTGTATTTTATTTATGTTTTATTTTTTAAAAATAATTGGTAATCAAATTAATTTAACTGTATGTGGTTTTTGTAATTCTAAAATAAATCCAATTATTGCAATTAGTTTTACTAATTATTGTTCAAGTTGTAAATTTTGTTATTTTGATGATTGTTTAATAATTGATAATCAATTAAAAAACTTTATAAATTCTATAGTTAAAGATGATTTTATAGCTAGTTTGAATCAAAAGATTTCTAATCAAAATTTAAAGATTTTAACTAAGTTTGTTTTAAGTTATTACAAAGATCAAGTAGGGATTTTTACAACTAGTATGTATCTATTATCTACTATTAATCAGTTTAAATAGTTTTATACACAACATTTACAAAAATGTTATAATTAGTTAGTTACTAACTTTTAGGAGAAAAATATGTCTAAATCAATAGAAAAAATGATTAGTCACTTGAAAAATCAAGGGTTTGTTTTTCAAGGATCAGAAATTTATGGAGGTTTAGCAAATAGTTGAGATTATGGTCCTTTAGGGTGTGAAGTTAAAAATAAATTAAAAAAGGTTTGATGAGATTTTTTTGTTAAAAAAAATCCTTTAAACATAGGATTAGATAGCTCAATTATTTTAAATTCTAAAGTTTGAAAAGCTTCTGGTCATATTGATGGGTTTAATGATCCATTAATTGATTGTAAGAATTGTAAAAGTAGATGAAGAGCAGATAAGTTAATTGAAGAATTTGATCCATCTATTAATACTGGAATAATGAGTAATTTGCAATTAGAAGAATATATAAATCAAAACAATATAGTATGTAAAAAATGTCAAAAAAAAGATTTTACACAGATTAGAAAATTTGCTTTAATGTTTAAAACTAATCAAGGTGTTTTAGAAGATGATTCTTCAATTGTTTATTTAAGACCTGAAACAGCTCAAGGAATTTTTATTAATTTTAAAAATGTTCAAAGAAGTATGAGAAAAAAACTTCCATTTGGAATTGGTCAAATTGGAAAATCTTTTAGAAATGAAATTACTCCTGGTAATTTTATTTTTAGAACTAGAGAATTTGAACAAATGGAATTAGAGTTCTTTTTTGATCCAAATGATTCTAATGATTGATTTAAATACTGATTAGAACAAATAGAAATATTTTTAACTCAAAAAATTTCTCTTGATAAAAATAACTATAAAATTAGAGAAAATTTAAAAGATGAATTAGCTCATTATGCTTTAAAAACTAGTGATATTGAATTTAATTTTCCTTTTGGATGAGGAGAATTATGAGGAATTAGTCACCGTTCTGATTTTGATTTAAAAGTACATCAAAACTTAAGTAAAGAAGACTTGACAGTTTTAAAAGAAGAAAATAATCAAAAAATTCTAGCTAATGTTATTGAACCAAGTGTTGGAGTTGAAAGATTGATGTTAGCAATTTTTTGACAAGCATACACTGAAGAACAATTAGAAGAAAATAATTCAAGAATAGTTTTAAAATTACCTTATAATTTAGCACCATATCAAGTTGCTATAACTCCATTATCTAAACAATTAAATCAAAATGCTAATCAATTATTTTTAGAATTATTAAAAGATTTTGATGCCATTTATGATGAAACTGGAAATATAGGAAAACGTTATAGAAGACAAGATGCAATTGGTACTCCATTTGTTATAACTTATGATTTTCAAACATTAGAAGATCAAAAAGTAACTATTAGATATAGAGATACAATGAAGCAAGAAAGGATTTTAATTTCTCAATTAAAAGACTTTTTAAACTCACAATTTAATTAATCAAATATAAATTAAAGATTAATAAGAGGTGATTGCATGGTATATATAACAAATGAAAAAATTAATGAAATCATTTCACAAGCTAATATTGTTGATATAATTTCTTCTTATTTACATCTAATTAAAAAAGGTAATAATTACTTAGCTATTTGCCCTTTTCATAATGATTCAAACCCATCATTAACGATTTCACCACAAAAAAGAATTTATACTTGTTTTAGTTGCAAAGCCACTGGAAATGTTATTAATTTTATAAAAGATTATGAGCATGTTGATTTTTTAACAGCTTTAAAAACAGTGTGTGAAAAATCTAATATACAACTTGATGAATTAAAAGATTTTCATCAGCCTATAAAAGATTTAGAATCTGAAATGATTTTGAAATTAAATTCTGAAGCAAATGATATTTTTAAAACTACTTTATTTTCTAATTTAGGATCTAATGCTTTAGAATATTTAAAATCAAGAAATATTAGTATTGAAGAAATTAAGAAATTTGAAATTGGATTTGCTAGTGATAAAACAAATTTAGTTCAAAAACTATTAGATAAAAATTATAATAGCTTAGATATTGAAAAAGCTAATTTAGGAATTATTACTAATAGTTATAATAAAGATTATTTTATAAATAGAATTATTTTTCCAATTAAAGATGAAAACAATCATATTATTGGATTTAGTGGTCGAAGTTATACTAAAGATAATGAACCTAAATATTTAAATACCAAAGAAAATAAAGTTTTTAAAAAATCTCATTTAGCTTATAACATAGCTAGTGCATTAAAAATTAGTAAAGCTTTAAAACAAATAATTGTTTTAGAAGGTTTTATGGATGTTATTAGTTTAAGTAGAATAGATATTAATAATACTATTGCTTTAATGGGTACTAGTTTATCTAATTATCATCTTGAACTATTTAAAAAACACAATTTAGAAGTTTTACTTTTTTTAGATGGTGATGATCCTGGAGTTCAAGCAAATATTAAAATTAGTCATCAATTATTAAAACAACAAATTAATGTAAAGATTATTGATAATCAAACTAGTTATGATCCTGATGAATTAATTAATAATGATCTTGAATATCTTAAACAAATTATTAATAAACCCATTCATCCTATTAATTATTTAATAGAAAAAAATTGATCAAAAATTGATATTAATGATCCTAATCAAATTGAAGATTTTATTAAAAAAGTTTTGAGTTTTATAGTTGATCTTAACAACAATATATTAATTGAAAATACTATTAAAAAACTATGTGAATTAACTAAAATTTCAGAACAAACTATTAAAAAAACTTTAGATGAATTAAAAACTAAACTAAATAAACAACAATTTAATAAAAATATTATTAAAAAACCTTACACTATTAATAAACCTATTAGTAAAAAAAATCCAGTTGATTTTATTAAAAAAGAATATATTAATGCTGAACAAAGAATTTTTGTTTCACTATTAATAAGTAATCAATTTTTAGATAAAATCGCAGCTAATGTTGAAAAGATGATTCATCCAGACATTAAGTATGCAACAATTAATCTAATTAATTTATATAATAAAAAAATTTATCAAGGAAATGATATTAATAAAGCATTTGAACTACTTAAAGAGTATAATCTTACAGGCTTTGATAAAAAACAAGAAGAAATTATCAATAATTCTTTAATAACACAAATAACAATTAAAGAATCTGAAATTGATGATGCTTTTAATAAATTAGACTTATATCATAAACATGCAGAAGTTTTAAATTTAAAAAAAATGCTTGTTGAAAGTAAAAATAAAACAGAGAGAATTCAAATCTGAAATGGAATTGATACTCTGAAAAATAAAAAGAAAAAGAGGTAATTATGGCTAAATTTAATAATAAATCAGAATTAAAAAAGATTGCTTCGTTTAATGATTTTTTAGATTATACAGTTTCATTTGCAAAAAAGAATAATAATAAAGTTTCATCTGAAGAAATATTAGAAGTTTTTGCTAATATTTTTCCAAATGCTTCAGATAATGAATCTGAAAAGTTATTAGATGTTTTACAAAATAAAGGTGTGATTTTTTCAGATCTATTAGATGATCTTGTAGTAGAAGAAATAGAACAACATGAAGAAGAAATTGAAGAAGTCAATTTAGATGAACTTGAAGAATTAGAAAATTTAGAAGATCTAGAAGATTTAGATTTTGAATTAGATAATACTTCAACTAGTTTAGGTGATGATTTTGATGTACATATTAATGATGATCTAGATGAATTTAAGCAAGCAAAAAGCGCAGCTCTTAGAGGAAGAAAATCTGCTAAATCTTCAAATCATATGAAATATCGCGTTGGTGGTATTAGTAATGAAACTAAAATTCAAGACATTATTAAAACATATTTTTATAAAATAGGTCAAGCTCCTATTTTGACAAAAGATCAAGAAATAATGTATGCTAAAATGGCAGTTAGTGATGATCCTGAAGATGTTAAAGAAGGTAGAAATAAATTAATTGAATCAAACTTAAAACTAGTTATTTCTGTTGCTAGAAAACATTTAAATCGTGGATTAGATTTTGCAGATTTAATTGAAGAAGGAAATATTGGTTTAATGAAAGCTGTTGATAAATTTGAATATGAAAAAGGATTTAAATTTTCAACTTATGCCACTTGATGAATTAGTCAAGCAATAACAAGAGCTATTGCTGATCAAGCAAGAACTATTAGAATTCCAGTACATATGGTTGAAACAATCAACAAGCTAGCAAGAGTTGAACGTCAATTAACTCAAGAATTAGGAAGAGAACCTAATGCTGAAGAAATTGCTAATAGAGTTGGTGAGGGTATAACTTCTGATAAAGTTATTGAAATTAAAAAACTTTCAATTGAACCAGTAAGTTTAGAAAAACCTTTTGGTGATGAAGATGATACTCATTTTGGAGATTTTGTTGAAGATAAAGATATGGTTTCTCCAAGTGAATACACTGAAAAAGAAATTCTAAAAGAAGTTATGGATAAAGTTTTTGAAGATATGCCACCAAGAGAAGAAAAAGTTATTAGAATGAGATATGGAATTGTTCCAACAAGATTAAGAACTTTATTAAGACTTGCTCAAGAATGCAATGATACAAATGCTAAAGAATTAAAACAAGCAATTGAAGAATTAGATATTCATTTAGATACACCAATTGAAAAAGTTAGAAAATTTAATAATGAAATAATTAATAATAATCTAGCAAAATATGATTCAGCAAGAACTTTAGAAGAAGTTGGAAAAGAATTAAATGTTACTAGAGAAAGAATCAGACAAATTGAAGCAAAAACTATTAGAAAATTAAAGCAACCATCACCAAATAATAAATCTGGAAAAACATTAAAAGAATTTTATAAAGGATAGTAATGTTATCTTTTAGATTAAATCAAGTTGCAAAATTAATTAATAACTCAACAGCAATAGCTGATATTGGTACTGATCATGCTTATCTACCAATATATTTAGTTCAAAACAATAAAACTAAAATTGCTTATGCTTGTGATATTAATCAAAAACCT